>CAXSEK010000018.1:0-13709 GCA_964235625.1 uncultured Acetobacteraceae bacterium | reverse complement strand
GGATTTTTTCCTGCGGCACCTGGTGGACGGTGACCCGGCGAGCAACACGCTGTCCTGGCGCTGGGTGGCGGGGCTGCATACGCGCGGCCGGCCCTATGCGGCGCGGGCGGAGAACATCCGCCGCTACACGGGCGGGCGGTTCGACCCGGCGGGGCTGAACGAGACGCCGGTGGCGCTCGAGGAGCCGGAACCGGATGCGGCCACGGCGCTGCCGCCGCCGGGCACGCTGCCGTCCGGCGAGGTGGCGTTGCTGCTCCATTTGGACGATTTGTGTCCGGAGAGCCTGGACCTGGGCGGCGCCACGGTCCGGCGCGTGGGCGGCCTCGTGGCGCATCCGGACGGGGCCGTGGCCCGCGTGCGGCAGTTCAACGACGCCGCGATGGCGGACGCGCTCGACCGGGCGGCGGCGCAGTTCGGGTGCCCGGCGGCGTTGGTGGCGGATGGCTGGTCGGAGGGTTTGCCCGTGGTGACGGCCTGGGCGCCGTGCGGCCCCACGGCGGACGTGTTGCCGGATGCTATCCGGATCCGCCGGACGTGGGACAGCGTGGCCTGGCCGCGGGCGACGCGGGGGTATTTCCAGGTCAAGGCGGCGATCCCGCGGGTGCTGGACGCGGTCCTGACAGGCGGGCGAGACGCAAGTTGAGGGCCGACGGGAGCCGAGGCGGTCTTAGTTCGGGACAGTGGCTGAAGCCCATGCTCCTTGCGGGAGTGGTGCAATGCCAAAGCGCACTGCACCCTACGCTTGCTGGCAGGACCGTCGCTTTGCCAGGGAGGATCGTGTCAAGATCAAGAGGTACCGGGACGCCCGGCTAATGGATGGGTACGCGTTGTGTAGGGTCCCCGCTGCGAATGGCCTGCGGTGATAGCCCTCGGAGCGCATGACGCGGACGCGCTTCCTCTCGGGCTCCGTCAGCGTCCTCCCGCCGCGTCCCCGAAGCGTCAAAGGCAGCGGACTGTCCAAGTTCACGACAGCGAACGGTCTGCGAGCCTTCGCGCAGGTTGCCCGCACCCGAGAGAAACCGCTCGCGTTCAATGGATAGGCAACGACAAGCCACCGAAAACGCCCGGGACGAACGACGGCTGTAAGCAAGGCATCGAGCGCCATCTTCCAACGTACGGGATTGGGCAGGTGACTCGGGCCGGCAAGATCGTCGCCGTCTAGGAATCTCGACGCTGGAAGGAGGTCGGCGAGTGCCGCTCCGAGCGCGTTCTTGCCCGATCCCACTGTGCCGTTCAGCCAGACGATCAGCTTGATCTCCATCATTCGGGCATGTGGCAGCAGGGTGGGACGCGCTTTGGCATTCCGCTCTTTCGGACCACCGCCAAGTTGGTAGGACGCCAAAGCGTTTTCCAGTTACGCAGTTCGGGGTGCTGAGCCTTTTTTGGAGGGTGAGTCGCAGCCGGCCGCTGCAGCTGATGCGATTATGCCGGACCCCGCCGCCAACGTCGCCGCGCTGTTTGCCGCCCTGTGCGACGACATCCGCAACGGTAATTGGACCTTGCCCGATGTCGCGCATGCGGTGGGCGGGGCACGGCTGCTGTATGCGTTGACGGCAAGTTCGGCTGCCGGCACCAGGATCGTCACACTCGAGTAGCGCAACGCTGAGCGGCGCCGTAACGGTTGGGGAGGAGCGGCGATGCCTTTTTGGATGCTGATCGGCGGGGTGGTCGTGATGGTGGCCGCCTTGGCCCTCATGTTGAAGCGCAAGCTTGACCTGGACGCCATCGTGCAGGACGGGCGCCGGGTCGGCTCGGCGATGCTGGCTCAATTCGTGGAGCCCGGCACGCGGCAGGCGCGCTTCGTCATCGTCCGGGGCGAACCGGCGTTCCTGCAAGACCGCCCGTTCAGCCATCAGGGCGCGATGTTCCAGATCGAGACCTTCGCGGCGCTCGATGCGAGTTCCACCGTGCTGCGCCGTTTCCAGGACGTCACGTGCCGCGTGATCCAGGGTGGCTCGGCGTGACGCCGAGCAGCTGGCCCATCAGGGGCGGCGAGGCTGCGACGCGGATCTCTGGTGAGCGCAGGATGGCTGCACCATCACTTCCAAGGCCCTCGGCCCAGCTGTTGTTTTCGCGAATATCGGCAGGTCGCGTCCTTGCTGCGGATAGGAGACGGGCGAGCGTTCGTGATGATGGCGAGGCGATGGGTTTGCACCCATCCTACGCCGTGCAAACAGCCGGCTGACTGCGCCATACTTGTCGGGTCGTCAGCCCGGACGTTCACACTTAGGTCGTCAACTTGGGCGAGTGGTGGTGCAATGCCAAAGCGCATTGCACCCTACGTGGTTGTGTCATCGCCGAAGGGTGGGGCGCGTTTGCGTCTTGAGGATGAGAATGGGGCTTGGGTCGATGAGGATGGTTGTGTTCTATTTCTGTTCATGAATTTGCCCGATCCTGCCAGCGCCTCCGCTTCGTCCGCCGCCGATCGTGGTGGGCGGGATGTGTTGTTGGAGCTGGCGGGGTTGGGGCTGCGGATCGCGCGGGTTGCGGCGGAGGTGGCCGAGGTCGAGGGCCGGGTTGTGGCTTTGCTGGCGACGGGGTTGCCCGGCGAGTATGGCGCGAGTGCGTCGTTGCATGAGGGGCAGATGGCCGGGTTGGCCGTGGATGCGGCGGATGCGGGGTTGAAGGAGGCGGTGCCGCGGATTGCCGTGGCGGGGCAGACCTTCGAGCGGGTGTCACGCGCGGTGCGGCGGACGGTGGCGCTGGCGGAGCGGATCGAGGCCGGGTGGCCGCGCCGTTCGGGTTCGGACGACCGGCGGACGATGGCGCGGCGGCAGATCGCGCGTGGCGTGGGCGAGCGTATTGCCCGGTACGCGGAGGGCGAGGCGGCGGAGCGGCTGTTCGACGATCTGGGCGACCGGCTGGATGCGATGGAGTTCGCCGGCGACTTGGACCGGCCGGTGCAGGAGGTGATCGGCGCGATCTGCCGTGCGCTGGGGTTGCCGGAGCCGGAGAGGGATGCGGCGGAGGCGCACCGGATGGCGGGGGATGGGACGTTGGCGGCCTTTCGGCCGGATGGGTGAGCTGGTGTGGCGCGGATCGCGCGGGGGGCGATGTGGGCGTTTGTCGGCGAGTGTTGGTTGGTTTGGTCCCGCATCGCTTGAGGGCGATACGGGCTACGCACTGGCTGTGCCCCAGCGCAGCGCCGTCCTGTCGTGGGATCCCGGGCACCCTCACCCCGCCCTCTCCCAGGGCAGGGCAATCGCATTTGCCTTCTCCCTCTCCCGTCCTTTACGGGAGAGGGCCGGGATGAGGGCCGAGCGCGCGCAAACTTTGCAGCGATCACGGGATCCCACGCTCCCCCACCCCGACCCTATCCTTGAAGAGGGAAAGGGAGAAGACAGCCGCGGCAGGCCAATGCGATTGCCCTACTCCCAGGGGGAGAGGGAGAGGATTTCTGGTGTTGCCGAAGTAGAGCGTCCTCATGCTCCCGAGGCGGCGACTTCGACGGAGAAGACGAGCGCGATCACCGGCCAGAAGCGGGACCCTCCGCCACGCGTTTGGGGCGCCAACACCGCCGTTTCCCGTCAGACGGTCGCGACCGGTGTCGCGGGGGAGCCGACAGCGCCCGGCAGGCGCAGCGGGGGGGCGGTGAGCAGGAAGCGGTGGCGGCCGTGCGCGCGCAGCCAGGTGGCGAGTGGGGTGAGGTACCATATCTCCCCCAGGTGCACGCCGAGCTTGAACAGGCAGTGTTCGTGCAGTGGGAGGGAGGCGCAATGGTCGCCGCCGGGCCGGGCGGGATGGGATTCGACGGCGTAGTTGTCGGCGATGAGCGCGCTGAGGCCGCTGTCGGTGATCCATTGCAGCAGCTGCGGATCCCGCCCGTCCAGCGCGGCGCAGGTGCCGTGCAGTTGCTCCAGCGTCGGCTTGCCCGCGGCGTCGATCAGCATCTGGCCGAACCCGGTGTGCAGGCAGACCATGTCGCCCCGTTCCACGGTGACGCCGTCCTGCTCCAGGATGCGTATCAGCTGGTCGTAGCCGATGGCAGTACGGGCCCGGCCGACATGGGCCTCCAGGTCGATCAGCACGGCGCGGCCCTGCACGCAGGTTTCGGCCATGTTCTCGATGCCGAGGGCGTAGGCGCGGGAGGTGCTGGTGGCGCCGGGCCGGTCCGGCATGCCGGCCTGCGCCGGGTCGGACGGGCCGCTAATGTCCTCGCCGCCGCGGAAGCCGTTGTAGAACACGCGCTCGGGTTTGCCGTCGCCATCGGCGTCGAACAGGCTGCCGACATGGGCCAGGCTGTCCCACTGGGTGGAGTATTGCAGGTGGAGCACGGCCAGGTCGTCGCAGATGACGTCCGTGTTGCCGCTGTCGACCAGGTCGCAGTTGAAGTTCGGCCGGCCGTTGCGCAACGTTGGGCGGAGCACCGGCGGGTAGCGCCGTGGGTTGAGGCCGTTGCCGCCGGGCAGGTCGAGCGGGAGGCTGAGGCAGAAGGTGAGGCCTTCACGCACTTCGGCGACGCCTTGCTTCACCTTCTCCGGTGTCAGCAGGTTCATGCGGCCGCGCTGGTCGTCCGGGCCCCAGTCGCCCCAGGTCGATCCGGTGGGGCGGTTGGTCCAGCGTTTGTTCGCCATGTTCGTGTCCTCCGGGCCCGTTCATGAGCAGGGCTAGACCGCGGATCGAACGCCTTGGTACCGTGCCCGTCAACGATGGATGCCGTGCTGTCCCCGTTGGTCGGTTTCAGCGCCGAACCGGGGGACCGCCATCCGCGCGTGAGGTCCATCGTGCCGCCGCGAGCCGGGTCGCCGCCGCCGGACGCGGCGGCCCGGACTTGGCGGTTGGCAGCGTCCACGACGAGGGCGGCGAGCGATACGTGGGGTGGTGCGGCGCGCAGCCGGTCGGCCAGCAACCGCCCCAGCGCCTGCTGCGGCGGCAGGTCGAGCGTGGTGCGCAGCCGGTTTGCATCGCCGGCGGCGAGCAGCGGGCGCAACCTCGTCCTGCTGCGGCGTTTGGCGCTCAACCTGCATCGCATAGACGAGAGGAAACTGTCCCTGCGCCGGAAAAACCAAACTCGCCGGATGGGACGATACTTACTTCACCGAACGATTGATCGGTATGCGATGGTCCTCACTAGCGGGACAGGGAGAAAGCAGGCCGGTCGCAGTCCTTGCGCTGCTGTCGGTGCGGGGGCGATGGTGGCTAGCGATAGGGAGAGAGTGGATGCAGATCGACGGCAGCGTGTTCCTCGTCACGGGTGGGGCGTCCGGGCTGGGGGCGGCGACGACGCGGATGTTGGCCGCCGCGGGCGCGCGGGTGGTGATCGCGGACGTGAACGCCGCCGCCGGGGAGGCACTGGCGGCGGAGTTGGGAGCGGTGGCACGGTTCGTCCGCACGGACGTGACCCAGGAGGCGGACGGGCAGGCGGCGGTGGGGGTGGCGGCAGCGATGGGTGGGCTGCACGGGCTGGCCAATTGTGCGGGCATCGTCCATGGCGAGCGCGTGGCGGGGCGCGACGGCCCGCACGGCTTGGCGGCGTTCACCCGCGTGGTGATGGTCAACCTGGTCGGGACCTTCAACATGACCCGGCTTGCCAGCGCCGCCATGGCCGGCAACACGCCGAATGCGGGGGGCGAGCGCGGGGTGGTGGTGTGCACCGCCTCGGTCGCCGCGTATGACGGGCAGATCGGCCAGGCGGCTTATGCGGCATCCAAGGCGGGGGTGGCTGGGATGACGCTGCCGCTGGCGCGGGACCTGGCGCGCCAGGGTATCCGGGTGGCGACGTTGGCGCCGGGCCTGTTCCGAACGCCGATGATGGAGGGGTTCACGGCGGAGGTGCAGGCCTCGCTCGGTGCCTCAGTGCCGTTCCCGCCGCGACTTGGGGAGCCGGCGGAGTATGCGCAGGCGGTGCGGTTCATCGTGGAGAACCCGATGCTGAACGGCGAGGTGATCCGGCTGGACGGGGCGCTGCGGATGGCGCCTCGGTAGCGTGACCCGTGTTGGTGGGACGCCAAAACGCGTCCCACCCTACGGGATCGTCAGCTTGCTTCGAACAGGTCCTGCGCCAGGTAACGGCCGGGTGCCACGCCGCCGGGGCAGGCGAATAGGCCGCCGCCGACGGGGGTGACGAACTGGTTCATCATGTCGAAGCGGGACATGCGCTCGAAGATCTTGATGAAGCCGGTGCGCGGGTCGCGCTGGTAGCAGATGAAGAACAGGCCCGCATCCAGCTCCAGGGCATGGCGCCAGGGTGGCCAGCGTTCGGCGACCATGCTGATGCCGTTGTCGTAGGAATAGGCGCGCCGCAGGATCTGGGCGCCGTCGTTGTTCTGCGGCGAGGCCAGCCGCAAATGGGCGTTCTCGGGGATGACGGGGTTGCCGTCCTCGTCCTCGGCATCGAAGTCGGCGGGGGCGAACTCGTCCTTGTTGCCGATGGCGGCCCCGGACAGCTTCTCGCGGCCGATGGTCTGCTCCTGGAAGCTGAGCTTCATCTGGTCCCAATGCTCGAGCGCGATGCGGATCGGGCGGGCCACGAGGTAGGTCCCGCCCTGCATCCAGCGTCCGCCCTCGTTGCTGACCCAGACGAACTTGTCCGTTGCCGCCTTGTCGTCCACCGGCAGGTTGGCGGTGCCGTCCTTGAAGCCCATCAGGTTGCGCGGCGTCACCTTCGCATCGTAGCCGGGCAGGAAGCCGGACTGCACCCAGCGGACCTGGGCCACGCGGGACGCGATGCGCATGAGTTGGCGGACGGCGTGGAAGGTCGCCTGAGGGTCGTCGCTGCAGGCCTGGACCGAGAGATCGCCGCCGCTGCGTTCCGGCACCAACTGGTCACCGGGGAACACCGGCAGGTCCACGAAGGCTTCCGGCCGGTGCTTCGCCAGCCCGAAGCGGTCGGCATCCGGGGTTCCAAACAGGCTCTGGCCGAAGCCGAAGGTCAGGGTCAGGCGGCTTGGCGGTAGGCCGCGGACTTCGCCGGAATCGGCCTGCGGGGCGGCGGGATCATCGGCCGTGTCGCCCGCGGGCAGGCCCTGGGTGATCCGGGCCGCCGCCTGCGTCCAGGCCTGCATCAGGGCGGCGACGTCCGCCCGCTTGTCGGTGAGCAGGTCGAAGGCGGCGAAGTAGGAATGCCCCTGCATGGGGGTGACGATGCCGTTCTGGTACGTGCCGTGGAACGGCAGCGTCCGGTCCTGCAGCAGGGTCGATGTCTTGATCAGCGGCGGCTGGTCGGTCCGCTCCTGGCCGGAGGCGCGGGGGACGCCTGCCGCCACGCCCGCCAACCCGGCGGCGGCGCCAAGCAGGCCGCGCCTTGTGGCGCCGGGATGGTAGGGGCAGCTCAACGGGGGCCACCCCGGACCAGCGTGTTCGTGTCATCCATCACGTAGTAGAAGCCCTTGTTGTCCGGGGTCATGGCGATGCCGAACAGGTCGCCGTTGCCCGGCGGCGATTGCGCCTGGTCGTTGTTGATCCACTGCGCATAGATCTGCTTGCCGGCGACCGGGTCAACCTCCACCAGGCGGCCATCCTTGCCGTTGCACACCAGCAAGTGCCCCTCCGGCGACCAGGCCATCGCCAACGGCCAGGACAGCAGGCCGTCATGCGTGACCACCGTGCCCGTGCCGGCGCTGTCCTGGCGCGTGCTGGCGTGCGGAATGGATGTGATGAGGTTGTCCAGCCCGTCGGTGACGTAGAGCGTATCGTTCGCGGACAGCGCGAGGCCGGTTGGGCCGAGCAGGAAGTTATCCACGTCGGCGCGGGCGGCGAAGCCATTGCCCACGACCGTCTGGTCCTGCAGCACCGGCGGCTTGCCGTTGGCGACCGACAGCTGCAGCCGCAGCACGGTGGATTTACGGATCACCACCGGCTGGCCGGTCTTGGGGTCGAGCACGCGGGGGGACGGCATGTCGAACCCGGCCATGCTGATGAACAGGGTGACGGTGTCTCCCTTGTCGATCACGGCCATGTTGCCCCACGGGTCGTTGACCGTCGGGCCGGACCAGACCGACACCACCTTGCCGTTCGGGTCCAGCACCAGCAGGCAGCCGTCGCCCTTGGTGGCTGTCGTACCATCCTTACTCGGCGTGCTGCCGACGATGATCCAGCCGGTCTTGAGCATGGTCATGGCCGTGGTCAGGCCGACGCCGCCGGGGCACTGCGCCAGGTTCTGCGGCAGGCGTGCCACCAGGTAGGTCTGCCCCGTGCCGGGGCGGTAGCCGACGATGGTCGTGCCGGTGCCCTGCAGGTTGGAGATGTTGTTGAAGTTATCGACGAGCACGTCGTCCTTCATGACCTTGCCAGCCGTCACGGGGGCCACGATCACGGCGTAGGGGTTAAGGTCACCGTTATCGGTCACGGTGGAGCCGACCGTGGTATGGCGGTGCACCGTCTCGAGGAACCCCTTCTGGGCGTGGGCCGGCGCGGCGAGGGCGGCGGTGCAAGTCAGGCCGAGCAGGGTGGCGCGCCATCCGGCACGGCTACGCGGGGTGGTTGACATCGTTCGCTCCTCTAGAACAGGACGTTGGTGCGCAGGCCGAGGATCAGCTCGTTCTTGACGCGTTGGGATGGGTTGTTCGGGTTGGCCACGCTGCCGCCCGGGCGGAACACGTATTGGGCGTCCGGCTGCAGCTGCCACCACGGGAAGAACTGGTACTGGTAGGTCGCCTCGATGAAGGTCTCGCTGCTGCGCTGCGGCAGGTAGGCGTTGGAGGACGGGTCGCCGAAGGTCACGGCGTCGAGGTCGGCCTTGCGGTAGCGGTTGCTGACATGGGCGTAGCCGAAGCCGAGCCCGACCGTATCGTCCGGACGGTCGATGAAGGGGCCGTGATAGACCACGCCGCCATTGGCGCTGTAGTCGACCAGGTTGACGCTGCCCTGCGGCGTGCCCATCACCCGGCCGAACACGCTGACGGAGCGGTTCGGGTAGGTGCTGTCCCGCCAGACTTGCTGGTCCGCCACCGCGTAGATCGAGAAGTCGCCGTGATGGCGCAGCGGCAGACCGTTGCTGTTCGGCGAGGCGAGCGGGACGCGGTTACTGTCGAGCCGGCCGTCGAGGAACGTCTCGTTGTCGTACCAGCCGCCGATCTTGTAGGTGTGGCCGAGCGGCGAGGGGTCGTCCGGGCTGACCATGCTGCCGATCGCGGGATAGATGTATTGCAGTTCGGCGAAGACGAGCGGCCCGCGGTTGAGCGGGAAGTTGGTACCGCTCGCGTTGTTCTTCTGCTGGTCACCGTCGTTGTTGGTAGCCGGGCTGCCGTTGAAGGCGCCGACGAGCAGGGCGACCTCGTTGATTGGGCGGTAGCGGAAGCGGATGCCGGGGGCGCTCAGCGGGTAGGCCGGCCCACCGCCGGGCAGGTCGTAGGACGGCACCACCGGCCAGCCGAACATGGTGTTGATAAAGTAGGCACCATTCGGGTTGACGATGAATTCCTGGTCGAGGCTCTGGAGGCCGATCTTGACGTCCAGCCGGTCGTCCTCGAGGAACTTCTGCTGGTACCAGAGTTCCCATAGCCGGGTGGCGCGGTCCGCCTCGATGCCGCTCGCGGTCTGCAGGTTGAGCAGGTTGTCGGCGCTGAAATTGCGGCCGTGGATCTGCAACGCGCTGATGTTGAACAGGCCGCCATACAGGCCGAACGCGCGTTGGGTATCGAGTTGCAGCACGGCCTGCGTCAGCCCGTCATAGGCCGGCCCCTGGTGCACGCCACCGGTCGGGTTGCCGAAGAGCTCGCTGGTTTCCTGCAGCGCGATCGAGATCCCGTAGGGGCTGAGCGCGCTTCGCAGGCCGAACATGTCCCCCAGCAGGAAGTTGGACCGCTGCAGGCTGCTGAGCAGGTCCGTCGAGACGCGGGTGCCGTTCTCGGCGTCCTCCGAGCTGATCGGGACGGAGAGTGGCGGAGGCGAGGCGAGGCTGGGGCGGGCTGCGAGCCCGAGCGCCAGGAGGACGGCCGCGGCGGCGGTCCGGACGCGGCGTTCGGAGTGAACTTGGCCTGTAATCACGTCTCTCATTTCGAACCCGACACCCTCCGCCAATGCGATGAGGTTGCCTTACATGCGACTCACTCTCAGGTGCAATGATTATGCGAATGACTCGCAAACAAAGCGGCGGGTGTGGCGCGGGCACAACGGGACGCGCGGCGTCCCACCTTCGGATGCGTAGTGGTGGGATGGCAAAGCGCATCCCACCCTGCAGCAGCGGCTTTGGAAGGCGACGAAGCGCGTCCGCTACCGCAACGTCTCCAACGCCGCGCGCACCAGCAAGCCGTCGGGGCGGCGCAGCTCCTCCACGATCGTGAAGTGGTTGGCGCCCGGCGCCGGAATCAGCGCGCCCGGCAGGTGGGCCGCCGAGCGGGCCGCGTGCAAGTCCCGGCTGTCCGACACCAGCGGGGGCAGCTCCGCGGTGCCGTAGGTTATCGCCATCGGCTTGGCCACCATCGGCAACCGCAGCGGCGACAGGGCCACGACCTCCGCGTCGGTCAACTGCAGCTTGTCGTTGAGCTCGGTCTCGCGCATCGGCCCCAGCTCGTAGATGCCGGAGATCGCCAGTCCCGCGGTGACCCGGCCATGGCCCAAATTCATCGCCGTAAGATGGCCGCCGGCGGACCAACCGCTGAGTAGCACCGGGCCCGCCACGCCGTGTTCCGCTCCGTGCAGGGCCAGCCAGTCCAGCGCCGCCGCGATCTCGCCGTTGATCTCGGCCAGCGTCGCCTCCGGGGCAAGCGTGTAGCCGGGCAGCGCCACCGACCAGCCATGCGCGCGTAGGCCCTCGCCCAAACAGGCGAAGTCCTCCCGCCGGTTGCGTTGCCAATAGCCGCCATGGATGAACACGAAGCAGGGGGCGGCCGGGTCGAATGCGGGGAACAGGTCCCAGCGCTGCCGCTCCTTCGGGCCGTAGGGCAGGTCCAGCCGGCCGTCCCAGGTGGCGCGGCACTGCGCGGAGGCCGCGTTGCGGGCGGCGTTCAGCGCCGGGCTATCCGGAACATTAGCGACGTTGTTGTAGGCGGCGTCGCGCTCCGCCCGGCTCATCCTGCCCCAATCCATCATGCTGCTTCTGTCCTTGCGTGGTCCGAGTGCAGCATAGCACCCAACCGGCGCCGCACCTCGTTGAACTCGGGCGAAGCCACGTCGCGCGGCCGGGGCAGCGCGATCCGCTCGTCGGCCACGATGTGGCCCGGCCCCGGCGACATCACGATCACACGGTCGGCCAGCAGGATCGCCTCCTCGATCGCGTGGGTCACGAACAGGACGGTAAGCTGGCGTGTGGCCCAGATTCCCAATAGCTCATCTTGCAGGCGCTCGCGCGTCATGGCGTCCAGCGCGCCGAACGGCTCGTCCATCAGCAGCAGCTCGGCGTCGTTGGCGAGCACGCGGGCGATGGCGACGCGCTGCTTCATGCCGCCCGAGAGCTGGTGGGGGAAGGCGCCGGCGGACCGGGTCAGCCCGACTGTGGCAACGAACTGGTCGGCGATGCGCGCCACTTCGGCCCGGGGCAGGCCGCGCGCTTTGGGGCCGAAACCCACGTTGTCGCGCACCGTGAGCCACGGAAACAGGCCGTAATCCTGGAACACCATGCCGCGGTTCGGGCCCGGCCCGGTCACCCTCTTGCCGCTGACGCTGACCCGGCCGGCGCTCGGCGGCTCGAACCCGGCGACGATGCGCAGCAGGGTGGATTTGCCGCAGCCGGAGGCGCCAAGCAGGCAGATGAACTCGCCCCGGGCGACGGCGAGGTCTGCCCCGCGCAGCGCTTCCACCGTGCCGTAGCGCTTGCCGAGGCCCTCGATCCGAAGCAGGGGCTCAACCATGTGCCGGGCTCCAGCGCAGCAGCCGGCGGCCGAGCGCCTGCACCGCCAGGTCCGACAGGAAGCCGAGCGCGCCGATCACGGCCATGCCGGACACCACTACGTCCGTGCGGGACAGCTGCCGGGCGTCCATGATCATCGCCCCTAATCCCGTCTGCACGCCCGTCATCTCGCCGACCACGATCACCACCCAGGCAAAGCCCAGGCCGAGGCGCAGCCCGGTGAAGATGCCCGGCAGCGAGGCGGGCAGCACGATGACGGGGAACATGCGGGTGCGGGACACGCCGAGCATGGACGCCGCCTCGAACAGCCGCGGCTCGATGCTGCGGACGGCGAAGATGGTGTTGACCAGGACGGGGAAGAACGCGCCGAGCGCCACCAGGAAGAAGGCGGATCGGGCGCCCAAGCCGAACAGGATCATGGACAGCGGCAGCCAGGCGGTGACTGGAATCGGGCGCAGCAGCTGGAGCAGCGGGTCCAGTAACGCGCTCGCTAGCCGCAGCCGGCCGATCAGCATGCCGAGCGGCAGGGCGGCGAGGCACGCCAGGGCAAAGGCGCCGTAAACCCGCTCGACCGAGGCCAGGATGTGCGCGGGCAGCCGCCCGCTGAACGCGTCTCCCTCGTCGCCGAAGGCAAGATCCAGCAACGCGCTCACCACCTTGCCCGGCGTCGGGATCAGGCCATATTGTGTGCTCCGCGTCGCCAGCCACCAGGCGCCGAGGGCGGCCACCGGCACCAGCAGGCCAAGCAGCCGCCGGGCGGCCGGCAGCGCCGTCGGACGGAGCCGGGGCGGCAGCCGGGCGGCTGCTTCGGTCACGCCTTGGCAACCTCCTCGGAAAAGCGGGTGTCGAAAAAGGTTGTGAAATCGGGCAGGGCGCGGATCTGTTTCAGCACCAGCATCTGGTCGGCGTAGGTCTTAGCCTCGGCGACCATCTCAGAGGTCATCTGCCAGTTCAGCTCCACGTTCGGCGCCGCGGCGTCCACGGCGAGCTTGGACATGCCGAGCTTGGCCACCGTCATCGCCACCATCGCCGCACGGTCGGCCATGGCGTAGGTGCTGGCCTTGCGTTGCAGCTCCACCATCAGGCGCGCCAACTCCGGCTTGTGGTCCACCGTGCCCCGGTTGGTCGCCAGGATCATGTTCAAACTGCCCATCGGGGTCGAATACGGATACTCGACGATCTTGCCGACCCCGCTGGACAGCGACAGCCCCGGCCCGGGTTCGGCGCCGACATAGGCATCCACATCACCGCGCGCGAGCGCGGCGTGCATTTCACTGAAGGACACGCGGACCGGCGTGATGTCCTTCATGGACATGCCTTCCATCCGCAGCCGCTCGCCCGTGAACACCTCCTGGGTGGAGCCGGGCTGGATCGCGACGCGCTTGCCCCTGAGGTCGGCAAGTTTGTCGATGCCGCTGTTCTTGCCGGCGACGATGGCCATGCCTTTGTTGCAGGCCGACCCAATGACGACCACCGGCTGGTGCGCTGAGGCGCCGAGGATGGCGGCGGCGATGCCGAAGGTGCCGAAATCGACAGTGCCGCTGACCAGCGCGTCCTTGCCGTCGGTGGGGCTCTCGAACGGGATGATCTGGATGGTGGTGCCGGTGGGGGCGAACTGTTGATAGAAATACGGCGTGATGGAGTGGATCAGCTTCAGTGCACCCATACGCACCACGGTCTCGGCGCGGGCGTGGCGCAAGATTGCCGGCATCGCGAGGGTGCCCAGGATCGCGGTGCGGCGGGTGAGTGTCATGCGGGTCTCCGGCTTTTCCGCAAGAGATTAGCAAGAGTCGTGCCCTGGTCGCACCGTTGTGGGCAACCGGCCCTCTCCCGTAAAGCACGGGAGAGGGGGGCGGCAGTCGCGAGCGGCTACTCGTCCCTGGCGGACGCGTCCTCGTCCATGTCCTTGACCACTTCGGCCGGGGCACTCGGGTCCAGCTTCTTGGCCTCCTTGATCAGCTTGTCCGCCGCCGTGTCATCA
>CAXSEK010000017.1:0-13814 GCA_964235625.1 uncultured Acetobacteraceae bacterium | reverse complement strand
GAGCGGCCGGGTTTCGGTCAGCACTTCTTTCAGACGCGGGAGATCGATGCGATCCACGTCATCTCGCGCGACAACGACTGGTATCAGCATCCGGAGCTGCGGGAGGCGCTTGGCGCGGTGCGCGCTATGGCGCGCGGCTACGGGCGCGTCGTCGCATATGGATCGAGCATGGGCGCCTACGCGGTATTGCGGTTTGGCGGGTGGGCAGGGGCTGACTGCGCGCTCGCCTTGTCCCCGCAATACTCGATCGATCCGAAGGTGGTGCGGTTCGAGCGGCGCTGGGCCGTCGATAGCGGGCGCTTTCGTGCCGTGTGGGAGGGGATGGCGGGTTTCGCGACGCCGGGTGAGGCTTACGTCCTCTACGACCCGACCGATTATGACCGTAAACACATTGCCCGGCTGGAGCGAGAAAGCCGTTTCATTAAGGTGCGGCTTCCCGGGGCGGGGCATCCCGTGACGGGGTTCCTGATGGAATTGGGCTTGCTGCCGCGTCTGGTCATGGCGGCTTGCGACGGAACGGTCGATACGGCTGCGCTCGTGGCCGAAGCGAAGCGTCGGCGGGCGGAGTCGCCACAATACCTGATGGTGCAGGCAAGCCGCACATGGCTTGTGTCCCGGCGGGTCGGATTGCTGGAGGCAGCCGTGCGGGTCGCCCCGCATCACGCGGTCCTACTGTCCCATCTGGGTATGGCCCTGGGGAGGGCGGGGCGGCACGACGAGGCGGTCGGCCGGCACGTGGAGGCGCTGGCCAAGGAGCCCAGCCAGCCGCGTCTGCTGGAGCAATACAGCCACACGCTGCAGCGGGTCGGGGACCTGGCGGGGGCCTTGCGGGTCATGGAGGAGGCGTGGGCGGGCGCGGGCGAGACCGAGGCCTATCTGCACCGGATGGCGCGGCTACGCATGCTCCTGGCCAGACCCGTAGGCCGGCGCGGGTGGCGAGCACGATGGCGCAGGTGATGGACGGCCCGGCAGAAGGCGCCGCCGGTCACGCCCGCTTTGCGTCGGCGGGATGCAGGAACAGGTCGAAACGGGCCTTGACGACCGCGTAGCACTCGCAAGACGCCTTCTCGAGCCCCGGCCGGTCGAGCACCTGCATGGTCCCGCGATGGTAGCTGATGAGGCCCGCCTCCTTCATCGACAGCGCGCTAAGCGTGATGGATTTCCGGTTCGCGCCCAGGATCTGCGACAGGAATTCATGGGTGTAGGCGAGCGTTTCACCCTCGGCCCGGTCATGCATCATCAGTAGCCATCGGCACATGCGCTCCTCCGTTCCGTGCAGGGCGTTGCATGCCACGGTCTGCTGGACTTGCGAGAGCAGCGTCTCCGAGTAGCTGACGAACAGGTCACGGACCTGCTCGCTCTGGTCGAACTCGGCGCGCAACGGCTCGATCGGGCAGCGGATCATGGGGCCCTGCAGCTGGACGATGCACCGGTTGAACGACACGCGGCTGTACATGGCGGCGAACAGGCCGAACGCTCCTTCACGGCCGATATTAGCGGTCTCGATGGCCGAGCCGTTCTCCAGCACCGTCAGCAGCGACAGAACGGCCCCTTCCGGGAAATACGCGTGATCGAGGAACGCGCCCGCCTCGCAGACCATCGTTCCGAGCTTCATGTCAACCGGGCGGAGGTGAGGCCGCAGCCGCTCGCGCGCCGCTATATCGAGCGCCCGGAGTAGCTGGTTGGCATGAGGCACATCGTCGACTTGGACTCGGGGCAATGGACGTCCTCCCGGCAACGTGGCCGCCAGCAATGTCTACGGCCGAGATTACCTTTTGTTGCGTTGTTGGTGGCGTGCACCACCGACCTGGGGCGGCAGAGGGCCCAGTAGATTGTGCACTCCGGCGTCAGTCCGGGGCGGGAGGGTCCGCGGTGCGGGTAGCCAGCCCGTGTGGGAGGTGGTGTCAGCTTGACCGACATCGCCGACAGACCTGCGTCACTCGGGGGCATCGCCATGATACGGTCAGCACTCTCGTCCAGCACGCCTCCAGCAATCAGCGCGGGTGCCCGCGCTACCTGCGACGGCCCGCTCCTGCGCCGGATGGTAGGCATGCTCGCCCTCTCGGACGCGGAACAATCCGTGTTGCAGGACATCGAGGCCCGCGGCCGCGCCGTTCCGGCAAAGGCCATCCTGCGCCCCGGGAGCGGCGCCTATCCACCGCTGGCCCTTCTGGCGGGCTGGGCCTGCACCAGGCGGGTACTCAAGGACGGACGGCAGCAGATCATCCGCTTCCTGCTGCCCGGCGACATGATCGGCTGTCCACTGCATCCCGACCGACCGTCCGGTGTCGAGGCGATCGCCCTCACCTCCGTCTCGGTAGCGGACGCCCGTCCCTTGCAGGCGGTGTTCGCCACATCTGGTCATCAGCGACCCGGCCTTGCGGACGCGTTCCTGTGGCGGGAGCACGCGGAGCAGGTCGGCGTCATTGACCAGATCGTGCGGCTCGGTCGGCAGACCGCCTACGAACGCCTCCTTCACTTGATGCTGGAATTCCACGACCGGCTGGAGGCAGTCGGCCAGGTACGCGGAGCCACGTTCAGTGCACCGCTCACCCAAGAGGTGCTGGCGGACGCGCTGGGGTTAAGTGTGGTGCACGTGAACCGCGTGCTGCAGCAAATCCGCCGCGAGCATCTGCTGGTGATGCGACGGGGTGCGGTGACGTTGCTCGAGCCGGAGCTGATGCGGGAGAGGTCCGACTGGTCCGATCGGTCGACCTCGGCGATGACGGTTGCCTTGCCACGGCTTATGGGGCCATCCGCTTGGTTGCGGATGGCGGGATATGGCGCGTAGGCACCCTCCGAGGATGGTCGTCGTCAGGACACCTGCCTTCCAGACGGCCGAGTACTTGCCTGCGACCTCATGAGTAGTTTCCGAACCTGCCGCACTGTCCGGCGGCGCGGCATAGTGTTGTATCCCCGCTAAGGTCGCCTCGATTCAATATCGGGCCAAGCGCAGGGTGGAGTGCTTCGTGGCGGCTGGATGGCTCATGCGCCGTCCTGCCGCCCTCGTCTCAGCACCCAATATTGTGGAGTACTCAGCATGGCAACGCCGATGGTGAATTGGACTGACGAGGACATCCGTCAACAGGCCTACTTTCAGTGGGAAGCCGATGGTTGCCCAAATGGGCGGGATCTCGAACACTGGGAGCTTGCCCGGATGTCGCGGCTTTCGGTCAACAACGCCGGAGCGCCCTTCCTATCCGGCCAAGGGCTTTATGAAGGCGGCATAAGCGCCCAACCACCCGTGCTGTAAGGATGGCATACACCATCCCTGACCTAGGCTGTACCCCCGGCAGCCGGCGGCTACAAACCGAGGATGACAGGATAGGTGAGAAGATCCAAGAGTTGCATGCCGATTTGGATGAACTGGAAAGGACGATGCTTCTGCTGGAAGTGACGCTCCAGCGAAAAAGTCCGATCCCTTTACGCCGTTAGTTCGATTGCGGCCAAGTATACTTGCCCTCAGCCTGGCCGAAGGAGCGTCCTGACCAGCTCGACCAGGTTCGCCGTATCGAACGGTTTCGACATCAGGTGATGGGGGGTCGGCGTCCGCGGCGACGTCAGGTGCTGCGGTGTCGCGCTGATGAAGACGATCGGGATGCCCGGATGCCGGGCCCGGGCCGCCACGGCCACGTCGATCCCGTCCGCTCCAGGCATGCGCAGGTTGGTCACCAGGAGGTCGACGTCGTCGGGGGCGTCCAGCATCGCGATCGCATCCAGGCCGTGTCCTGCTTCCAAGACGACGAAGCCGCTCTCTTCCAGCTCGTCCTTGACGAGTAGCCGAACGAGGTATTCGTCCTCAGCGAGCAATATCCGCTTCGGGCTGTCTTCCACTTGCTGAACTCCGATCCGAGGCGTCAACCACGCAACTCGCGCTCCGGTTGCCATCCAGGTCCAACCTTTGTGACCGGGTCACCGACCAACGCCACCTGCCCAACCGCTCCGAGGTAGCTCGTGCGGGGTTGCCAGGTAAGCACCTGCTCTGGCAGCGATCCTCACGACCTCCGACATGACTGCGACCGTGGCCAGAAGCGGTTTGACGGAGGTGGCGCATCATGCAAATGGACCGCGATTCGTTTTCCGGTCAGGCCCGGGACGGTCGCGTCCCGAGGCCGGTCCTTGCACCGTCGTGCGGGCACACGTCGGACCAGGTCCCGAAGCATAGGAAGGCACAATGGCCTATGAGACGCTCATCGTCGCTTACGACCGGTCGGACCGCGCGACGGAAGCGGTCCGGGCCATCCGCCGCCTGGGCGTCCCAAGTGCCGACATCAAGCGGCATCCGGTCGACGCCGGCTCGATCGCGGACATCGCGGCCGCGCCGGACGAGGCGGCCGGGTCCGGCATCTGGGGCTGGCTGTTCGGCCGAGACGAGGCGGAGGAGCGGCTCGGGCTATACAAGACGATACTCGACCGGGGTGGCACCGTGATCAGCCTCCGTGTCATGGAGGACGAAGCCGATCGGATGCGGACGGAACTGGACCGTCACGGACTGCTGGACGTGGCCGCGGCGGGGAAGCCGTGAGCGGCGCCTCGATGCTTCCGCCGGCCGATCTCGCCGCGTGCGGCATTGACGACCTGGAGGCGGCGACCCGGCACATGGAAGACCTCGACATCTTCGTCGGCCAGCGTTCCCGCATGCATCCAGGGCCGGGTTGGGCGACGGCGCTGGAGATGGTCAGGCGGGACCTGGCCCTGCTGCGGGCGGAGCTGGCGCTTCGCCAGCACCACTGCCTCTAGCTGGCCAATGGTGGCCGCGAATCATGCACGCGTAGTTGCCACCCGGCAGCTTGCGAACGTCGTCCTGGCCGAAGCCTGCCGCCACATGCCGGCCCCCGCCATGTCCGGGAAGAACGGTGAGACAAGCAGGTCACGCCGGGGAAGCCGTTGCCGAATGCGCCGGCAGGTATGCACGCCGCGATCAAGCGTCCGCCGGTGGCAGGACCACATCGATCGTTTATGCTCCTTCGGGGCATCATCCCGGGATGTTCACGCGTACTCAGACATCTCCCGCTGCCTCCCCGGAGTTCGGCTTGCCCGGGAGCGCCGCCACGACGGCCCTGCTCGACCTGATGGGACCCATCGAGGGCCAGCACGTCCTTGTCGTCGGCCCCGGCGCGCTCGAGGTCATGTGCGCGCTCAACGCCCGCGGCGCCATCTCCGTGATGAGCCTGCCGGCCAAGTGCGGGGCGCGGGTCGAGGCGGTGGACGTGACCGTCGCACCCAACGTGTTCTGTGCCGACACGGCCGAGATCGCCATTCTGCGAGCCCGTGCGTCCAGCCGGCCGTGGCGGCGCCTCTACTTCCGCTTCGCCCCCAGCGAGGGCATGGCGCTGATCCGGCAAGCCCGCGAGTGCCTCGTGCGCCACGGGTTCGACGCGGGGCGCGCGCACTGGCTGGGCGATCGTGCCGTTCTCGTCGCCGGCCGAGCGCTGCCCGGCACGGTCCCGACATACCTGAGGTAAATGATGAGACCCCGAAAATCCGCTGGCCTATCCCACTGCCTGACCCGGCTCAACGGCTCCGTCACGGCGCTCGCCACCCCCTTTCTCAACGGTGACGTGGATCTCGAGGCCGTGTCGCTGCTGTGCGAGCGGCAGGTCCGGGCCGGGACGGCCGGCCTGGTCGTCTGCGGCAGCACGGGCGAGGGTGCCAGTCTGACGGAGGCGGAGCAGGGTGCGGTGATCGCGGCCAGCGTCGAAGCTGCCGGCTCGGCCATGCCGGTGATCGCTGGCTGCAACGCGGCCTCGACCGCCGGCGCGTGCGCCCTGGCAGCGATGGCCGCGCGCAACGGGGCTGCTGCCCTGCTGTGCTCGGCGCCGGCCTACGTCAAGGCGACGCAGGACGGTATCATGGCGCATATCCGCGCCGTCAGCCTCGCTGCCGACCTGCCGATCATGCTCTACGACATCCCGGGCCGGGTCGGCGTCGCGGTCGAGGACGAGACGATCGCCCGCTTGTTCGAGGCGGGGTTCATCGCCGCGATGAAGGACGCGACTGCCAACTTGGCACGCCCGCCCCGGCTGCGCGCGCTGTGCGGCCCGGCCCTGGTGCAGATGACGGGCGATGACGGCACCGCCGCCGCGTATCGCGCGATGGGCGGCCATGGCTGCGTCTCTGTCACGTCCAACATCGTGCCCGGCCTGTGCGCCCGGCTGCACGAGGCATGGGACGGGGGAGACCTGGAGGCCATGGCGCGCATCCGCGATCTGCTCGCCCCGCTGCACGACGCGCTGTTCGCTGAATCCAATCCAATCCCGCTCAAGGCGGCGCTGTTCGCGCTGCGGTTATGTGCTGGGGAGTTGCGCCTGCCACTGACCCGCGCCACGGCCGCCACACGGGACCGGCTCGCCACCGTCCTGTCCGGCGTGCTCACGGCGGAACGGGCCGCCTGCGACGCCGGGCTCCGCCGCCCAGTTGGTATCCGGCCCAGCTTAACAGTGGTTCACTAGCCGATCCCGCTTTACTGTCGGCTGCACAGTGACCGATAGTATTCTTGTGATCTACCTCCGGCCGCACTGGTTGGCCCCCAGGCTGAGTGGACACCCTAGGCAGGTCGCCGTCGCTGCTCCTTGAGCGGAGTTAGGGCCGGTTGATGTCGAAATGCTTCTTCAGGTCACGTCCATAGAAGCCGTAATTTGCCTGCAGTTGTGCACAGCCGGCCGCGTAGGCGGTGACCATTTGGGGGAAGCGGGTCTCGAACATGAAGGCCATCGTGCCATCCAGCTTGTGCGGCGCAAGGTCGGCATGGCTCGCCTTTTCGAACGCGTCGGTATCCGGACCGTGCGGCAGCATGCAGTTGTGCAGCGAGATGCCGCCGGGCACGAAGCCGCCTCCGGTCTTTGCGTCATACGTGCCGTGGATCAGGCCCATGAACTCGCTCATGACGTTCATGTGATACCAAGGCGGCCGGAACGTCCCCTCCGCCACCAGCCAGCGGTCGGAGAACAGCACGAAGTCGATGTTGGCCGTGCCCGGCGTCTCCGACGGCGAGGTGAGCACGGTGAAGATCGACGGATCGGCGTGGTCGAACAGCACCGGGCCGACTAGTGAATAGCGCCGCAGGTTGTATTTATATGGCGCGGAATTGCCGTGCCAGGCGACCACGTCCAGCGGTGAGTGCAGAATATCCGCCGCCCACAGCGTGCCACCCCACTTCACGGTCATCCGGCCCCGTGCGTCCCGGTCCTCGAACGCCGCGGCCGGGGCGAGGAAGTCGCGCGGGTTGGCCATGCAGTTGGCGCGATCGGCCCGCGTTCCGGCAGGGCCAGCGCACCGCCATAGTTTTCGCACACATAGCCACGCGCCGAGCTGCCGGTCAGCACGACGCTGATCTTCACGCCGCGCGGGATCACCACGACCTCGCCGGGTCGGGCATCGATCACGCCGAACTCGGTGCGGAAACACAGCCCACCCTGCTGCGGCACGACCAGCATCTCGCCGTCGGCCTTGTAGAAATACTCGTCCGTCATGGAGCGGGTGGCGAGGTAGATATGCCCACCCATGCCCGACCGGCTGCGCGCATCGCCGGCCGTGGTAATGGTGTGCATGCCCTCGATGAAACTGAGCGAGGCTTGCGGCACGGGGATCGGGTCCCACCGCATCGGCCCGATTGGCGGCTCGGCTTCCACTGCCGGGGCGATGCGCCACATCCGGCTGTCCACCCGGCGAAACTGCCCCCAATGCGCCACCGTCGGGCGGATGCGATACAGCCAAGACCGCTCGTTGCTGGTGCGCGGCGCCGTGGAGGGCGAGCCGGAGAGCTGCTCGGCATACAGCCCACAGGGGCATCGCTGCGGCGAGTCCGGCCGACCGGCAGGGCGCCGGGCAGCGCTTCTGTCTCGAAGCCGTTGCCGAAACCGGAGAGGTAGCCAGGATGTAGCGTGCGCTCCGCCGGCAGCGAGAAGGGGAGCCCGTCGGGATGGTTCACGGTGCGACCTCCATCAGCCTTGGCGATGAAGGTGATCGGTTTGTCTGAGCGCGCAAGCAGCGGGCGCAGGCATGAGTCCGTGGGCGACGGCTTGGCGCATTGCCGCGTCGAGCACCGCCTCCGAGAAGGCGTGCCCGGCGAATGCGGAACATTGCTTGGCTTGCCGGGCGTTAAAGGCTTCGTCGTGATGAAGCCGCAGGATAGTCCGCACTATGGCGTCCGTGTCCGCAGTGACCCGCTCCTGCAGCGGGGACGGCAGGTCCGTGCCCGCTGCGGCATCGGGGAGCAAACGCAGGGCACGCCGACAGCCAGGCTCGCTGTTACCTTGCACTTCAACGGCGCTAAACGGCAACGGCGCCAGCGTCAGCCGGAGCGCGTCGACCACGCTGTCCAAGCTTGGTATGCCGGCGCAGCCGCGGCATGATCTTGTCGCGACGACGGCGGACCGCGTCGGCATTGGCGGAATGTGCGAATTACCAATCACGGCCATGCCGAGCCTAGTCCGAACACTCCCCGGATTTTACCCGGTCTGGCGGGATGAACGCGCCTCGGCAGCCCACCCTGTGCCATGCATCGTGCCGAGGACGCCGCCCACTAGCGCTGCATATCCATGATTTGTCCCATCGGCATCATATTCTGGTTCAGGTGGCTCATGATGAACAGCGAGCCGCCCACGACCAGGAAAACGATCAGCACTCCGAACGCGAGCGCAAGGGTGTTGTTTGAACTGTCAGCGCCCGTGGTGATATGCAGGAAGAACACCAGGTGCACGCCCATCTGCGCCACCGCAAGCACGCAGATGGCGATTGGGATGCTGGGCGCCCACACGAGGCCGGTGCCGGCGACGACGAACGATACGCAGGTCAGCAGCACTGCGAGGCCGAGCCCGATGAGATAGCCAGGCAGGCCTTCCGACGCCTCATCGTGGTTCGGGCGATCGTCACCGGGCGCCCGGTCGCCATCATGACGGTCGTCGAGCAAGTTGGAGTCACTCATGTGCCGGCTCCAATCAGGTAGACCACGGAGAACAGTGCCACCCAGATGATATCCAGCGCGTGCCAGAACAGACTGAAGCACAGCACCCGGCGCATGATGTCGGGCCGGAATCCCTTGGCCAAGACCTGGGCCATCATGGTCAGCAGCCATAGGATCCCCAAGGACACATGGATGCCGTGGCAGCCGACCAGGGTGAAGAACGCGGAGAGGAAGGCGCTACGGTCGGGGCCGGCGCCCTTGGCGATCATGCCAACGAACTCGGTGAGTTCCAGCCCCAGGAAGATCAGGCCCAGCCCGCAGGTTGCGGCCATCGCACCGTAGAACCAGAGCGCATGCTTGCGTGAAGCGGCTATGCTGGCCAACCCGCAAGTGAAGCTGGAGGCGAGCAGGCAGGCAGTCTCGATCGCCGTATTTTGGAGGTCGAACAGGTCCTTACCCGTCGGCCCGCCATCCGTCGCACCGGATAGCACGGCGTAGGCCGCGAAGAACGCGGAGAACATGATGATGTCGCTGAGCAGGAATATCCAGAACCCATAGCCGACGATGATCCGCTTGGAAGCCAGCCCGCGCTCCGCATGTTCGGAGCTGGGCTGGCGCTCGCGGTTGTTGGCCCGGCCAAGCTGGTAGGGGTCGTGGCCACCCCCCGTCATCGGCTCCGTAGTGGCATTCATGAGAGCACCTTGGTGGCCTTCTGGACTGCCAGCTGGGCGGCGCGGGCGCGGCGGTTGACCTGATCGATCCGCGCCACTTCCGCCTTCGGGATCAGCTCCTCCGTATGGTCGCGCCAGGCGAACAACACGAATGTCACGAATGCCCCGACAGCGCCGATGATGGCCATCCACCAGATATGCCATATCAGCGCGAAGCCGATAAGCGTGGAGAAGAACGCGCACACGACACCCGTCGCACTATTGCGGGGGATCTCGATGTCCTCGTACTCCGGTTCATCGCTCAACTGCTGCTGATCACGGGCGCGTTGCTTGATGCCCCAGTAAGGCTCCTCCCCGTCGACCACTGGCAAGACGGCAAAGTTGAAAGCGGGCGGTGGCGACGCGGTCGCCCATTCCAGCGAGCGGCCATCCCACGGGTCCCCGGTGACGTCCACCAGCTCGTGCCGGCGCCGGATGCTGACGACGAGCTGGGCCACCATCAGCATGATCCCGGCGAGGATCACCAGCGAGCCAACTGCGGCCACCAGCAGCCATGGCTGCCACGCAGCCACGTCGTAATGCTGCATGCGCCGAGTCATTCCCTCCAGCCCGAGCACATAGAGCGGCATGAAGGCAAGATAGAAGCCGACCAGCCAGCACCAGAAAGACGCCTTGCCTAACCCCTCATGCAGCTTGAAGCCGAAAGCCTTGGGGAACCAATAGTTATACCCGGCGAAGACGCCGAACAGCACACCGCCAATGATGACGTTGTGGAAGTGCGCCACCAAGAAGAGGCTGTTATGCAACTGGAAGTCCGCAGGCGGCACGGCGAGCAATACGCCCGTCATTCCGCCCAGCACGAAGGTCACCATGAAGCCGATCGAGAATAGCGAGGCAGTGGTATAAACCATCCGGCCGCCATAGATCGTGAACAGCCAGTTGAAGATCTTCACCCCCGTCGGCACGGCGATGATCATGGTCGTGATGGCAAAGATACCGTTCACGTCGCCGCCGGCACCCATGGTGAAGAAATGGTGCAGCCAAACCATGAAGGCAAGCACGCAGATCGCCATCGTCGCGATCACCATCGACCGGTAGCCGAACAGCGGGCGCCGGGCGAAGGTGGAGATCACCTCCGAGAAAATGCCGAAGGCGGGCAGGATCAGGATGTAGACCTCCGGATGCCCCCAGGCCCAAATCAGGTTCATGAACATCATGACGTTACCGCCACCGGTGTTCGTGAAGAAGTGGAAGCCGAGATAGCGGTCCAGTGACAGCATCGCGAATGTCGCCGTCAGGATCGGAAACGCCGCCACGATCAGCAGGCTGGAAGCCAGCGTCGTCCAGCAGAACATCGGCATGCGCATGTAGGTCATGCCCGGCGCATGAATCTTCAGCACGGTAGTAACGAAATTCACGCCGGTCAGCAGCGTGCCGACTCCCGAGATCTGCAAGGCCCACAAATAGTAGTCCGGCCCCACACCCGGTGAGTAGGCGAGCTCCGATAGCGGCGGGTAGGGCAGCCAGCCGGTGCGGGCGAACTCGCCGACCACCAGAGAGATGTTGACCAGCAGGGCACCGGTCGCCGTCAGCCAGAAGCTGACCGAGTTCAACGTGGGGAATGCTACGTCTCGCGCGCCAAGCTGCAGCGGGACGACGAAGTTCATCAGCCCAATCACGAATGGCATGGCGACGAAGAAGATCATCAGCGTGCCGTGCGCCGAGAAAATCTGGTCATAATGGTCGGGCGGCAGGTAGCCGTCCGAGTGTAAGGCGATCGCCTGCTGTGAGCGCATCATGATCGCGTCGGTGAAGCCGCGTAGCAGCATGATTAGAGCGAGCATGCAGTACATCACGCCGACGCGCTTATGGTCGACGCTGGTGATCCACTCCTTCCAGAGATACGGGGCCCAGCCCTTGATAACGATGTAGACGAAGGTGGCGGCCAGGATCACGCCGACCATCCCCGCCGCCATCAGCGGAATGGGCTGGTCGAACGGGATGGCTGACCAGGTAAGTTTACCGAACATGTGTCTACTCCGAGCTGAGCGCGCGTGACAGATACCTGGAGGATTGACGATCGTAGCAGTCCAGGTTCAACGGCCAGGCTTGTCGAATGGGATGTGAGTGGCTTGGTGTACTTGGCAAGGCACGTCGGAAGGCTGCTTGGGTCGTTCCACGGGCGTCCATTATGGCGAGTGGCCCTTGACGCTTAGCGCGGGCACCTCGATGTCCGGGCCAGGTCCCGGCGCGATCTTGTCGCTGACAATGTCCGTAAAGATCGTTGTGTCCACATCGTGGTAGGCGAACGGCTTGACTCGCATGCTCTGTTTGGAAAGCTGCTCGTAGGCCGCACGATCGAGAACCGGGCCGGCGTCCGCCTTCGTCGCCGCCACCCAACTGGCAAACTGGTCCGCGGTCACGGCATGGAGGTCGAAATACATGTCCGAGAAGCCATCGCCGCTATAGTGGCTGGAAAGCCCGGCATAGGTCCCGGGATGGTCTGCGATCAGGTTCAACTGGGTGGCCATATTGTTCATGGTGTAAATTTGGCTGCCGAGCTGCGGAACGAAAAAGGAGTTCATGACACTCGCCGATGTCAGCGAGAAATGGATAGGCGTATCGGCCGGCACGGTGATGGTGTTGACCGTCGCGACATGCTGGTCCGGGTAGATGAACAGCCACTTCCAGTCGAGCGAGACGACCTGAACATCGATCGGCTTGTTCTTGGAGGCAATGGGCACGGCCGGGTCGAGGGTGTGCGAGCCAACCCAGGCGACGCCGCCCAGCAGCATGATGGTGAGCAGGGGGATGCCCCAAACGATGAGCTCGACCGCGCCGGAATGGGTCCAGGTCGGGTTGTACTTGGCCCGGGTGTTGGACGCGCGGAACCACCAGGCGAAGCCGAGGGTGGCGGCGATCGTGGGTACGATGATCGCCAGCATGATCGCCATCGAGTCAACCAGGATCGTCTTGTCCTGCGCGGCGATCGAACCTGCTGGGTCGAGCACAGCGGGCGCGCAGGCAGACAGCAGGACCGGCAGGGCCAGCACGCCCCAGGGTGCGGCGTAGCGGCGCGCGGCACTCGGCAGCAGTGGAGTTATGGCGCTCATCGTGGTTCCAGATGCGGTGTTGGGATTGGCCACGATTTGATACCGGCTTGCTGCTTGGCAACGGATGCGTCAATGGCAGCACATCAATGCACCAGTGCTGCCCGCCGCGCCAAACACGCGGGCGTGAGCACTGGTCGCACCTTGCCGCGGCCTGCCGTGCATGGTCAGTGGCATCATGCTTTTGCTCACCGCCAAGGCACGGCTGGCCGGCGTGATCGGCTGGCCGGTGTCGCACTCGCGATCCCCGTTGCTGCACAATCACTGGCTGGCCCGGCATGGGATCGATGGAGCCTACCTGCCGCTGCCAGTCCGGCCGGAGGATTTGCCAACCGCAATTGCCGGCCTGCGCGCCGCCGGGTTCCGCGGCGCGAACGTGACGATACCTCACAAGGTGGCCGTGGCGGCGTTATGTAGCACGTTGCGCCCGGCGGCGCGGCAGGCTGGCGCGGTGAACACGCTGGTCTTCACCGAGGCCGGCATCGTCGGCGACAACACCGACGGCGCCGGCTTCCTCGCCAGCCTATGCGCCCACGGCGTGGCACCTGGCCCGGCGTTGCTGCTGGGCGCCGGCGGCGCGGCCCGGGCGATCGCCGCCGCCTTGCTGGGCGAAGGCGTGGCCGTGACCGTCGCCAACCGCACGCCCGCTCGCGCCGCCGGGCTCGCCGCCGCCCTCCCGGGCCTGCGTACCCTCCCATGGGAGCAGCGCCACACCCTCGGCGGCCTGGCCCTGCTGGTGAACACCACCAGCCTGGGCATGGTCGGCCAACCGCCGCTCGCGATGGACCTGTCTGCCGCACCGCCCGGCCTGGCGGTCTGCGACATCGTCTACGCCCCGCTGGAAACACCGTTAATGGCGCAGGCCCGGGCGCGCGGCCTGCGCACCGTCGGCGGCCTGGGCATGCTGCTGCACCAGGCCGTGCCGGGCTTCGCTGCCTGGTTCGGGGTGGTGCCGGAGGTGGACGCCGCCCTGTACGACCTCGTCGCGGCCAGCCGATGAGGATCATCGGCCTTACCGGCGGGATCGGCATGGGCAAGTCCACCGCCGCCCGCGCCTTCCGCCGCGCCCGCATCCCCGTATTCGACGCAGACGCCGCCGTCCACCGCCTGCAAGCCCCCGGCGGCGCC
>CAXSEK010000016.1:4095-13877 GCA_964235625.1 uncultured Acetobacteraceae bacterium | reverse complement strand
GCCCGCCGTCCGATCACCGGCATGACCCGCATTGTGTCATCGTGAGTGGCATCAGCCGCCCTTTAGTTCCGCCGGCACCACGCCGCCATTCTGCGCCAGCTTCGTCATGACTTCCTTGTGCAGCCAGACATTCATCGTGGCGCTGTCGTCGGTGCTGCCGGTGTAGTGCAACTCGCCGGCCAGGGTCTTGCGCGCCTCCATACTGCTATCCAGCCCGAGCAGCTTGAGCAGATCGACGATCGACGTTTTGTAGTTGAGCGGCTGGCCGTTCTGCTGCGCCATCGCGGCGAGCACGGCGCCCACGTCCACAGAGGCGGCGGGCGCACCCGGGGCACTCGGCGTCGCGGCGGAGGCGACCGGCTGCTGCACCGTCGTGTCCGTCGGCACCGGCGCGGGTTCGGCATTGGCCTGGGCAACGGCAGGCGCGGCGGCGGGATGGCCGAAGATCTTGGACATGATCGAACCGAACATGCTCATGGCGGGCGCTCCTGATGTATCGTTGCAGGGAGAACGTGCCCCGTGACGTGAAGTTCGGTTACGGGTTCACACCGACCCGGTGCCACGCCATCAGCGCCGCGTCATACGGCACTGCCAGCACCTCTCGCAGGCGCCAGTACCAAGGCCAGCGTGGGGCGGGTGGCGCCAGGCAGGGTGTCACGCGCACCCCCGCCATCCTCATCAATAACAGGCAGCGCGGCAGGTGGTAGCCGCTGGAGGCGACCTGCACCGGCCCCGCCTCGCCCGCCAGCAGCCGGGCACAGGCCAGCGCGGAGGAGAGCGTATCGGTGGCCGTCTCCTCCAGCGTGATCTGCGCGTCCGGAACGCCCAGCCCGGCGAGCAGCCCCGCCATCACCCGCGCCTCGGAGGGCGGGTTGCGGCCCACGGCACCGGTCGGCATGTAGCGCGCGTCCGGGCCGCCGCAGCGGAATGCCGCCTCCACCCGGGCGCGCAGGGTCGGGCTCGGGCGCCCCCCCGCCAGCACGCCGCAGCCGAAGATCACCACCAACGTCAGGGTGGTGGCGCCAGCAGCACGCGGTTCAATGCCGAGAGCGGCTCATACGTTGCCCGCCAGGCACGCAGGAACGCATCCGGCCCCACCCGGCCTGCGAGCCCCGCGCCGATCTCCGCCACCGTGCGCTGCCCGTCGACCAGGCGCAGGATGGCCCCGGTCAACCCCGGCAGCGGCACCGGCACGCGCAGGCCGTCGAACAGGAACGGCAGCGTGCCATCCGGCCGGATGTGGCGGGCCAGCTCGTCACCCGCCATCTCCCGCATCACCGGGACGGCGGACAAGGCCACCTCGTCCGGCGGCGCGGGACGCTCGACCTGGCGCACCGCGTAAACGACGTGGGTGCTCATATTGCCGCACAGCGCCTCGGCCAGCGCGGCCCGCTCGATGGGGGGCAATAGAGCGATACGGGCGCGCAGCTTGGCGTCTGGCAGGTAGATCGCCGGGTCGTAGCGCATCGGCTCCATCCAGGCGGTGACGGCGAGCCCGGCCGCGTTCAGCAGCGCATGGAACGCCGGCACGCTGAATGCCCGGTCCCGCGGGTTCAGCAATAGGTCGTACAGCCCGGCATCCCCGCCCGTGAGATGGTCGGCGAACAGGGTGTTGCGCCGCAGCCAGGCCGACTCAGGCAAGTGCCGCATCACCCGGCGTGCCGTGTCCAGCCGGGCGGCCGGGCGCTCCTCCTCCGGGGCCAACAGCCGGAGGGCCTCTTGCAGCTCGTAGACACCGGTGCGGCCATGCGGCGCGTAGACCATCAGGCCCAACCCGCCGCCCGGCGCCAGCACCGAAAGCAGTGCCGCCAGCCCCGCCGCCGGGTCCGGCAAATGGTGCAGCACGCCGCAGCAATCGATGTAGTCGAACGGACCCAGCCCCGACCCCGGCAAGTCCAGCAGCGAGCCCTCGTGCCACGCGATCTCGAGCCCCCGCGCCTGGGCGCGGCCGCGGGCCACGGTCGCGGCCGCCTTCGACCGGTCCAGGTAGGTGACCTGGCCTAGGCGCCCCGCGGTGGCCAGTTGCTGCGCCAGCATGATCGCGCCATCCCCGGTGCCGCCCCCCGCCACCAACGCGCGAAGCGGGCGGGAACGGGGCCGTGCCGCGCCGAACACCCAGTGGTCGATCTCGCGCAGGTGGCTCGGGCTGCCGACGACCAACCGGCGCGCCTCGTCCGCCGGGTCTCGCGCGGGATACGGGAAGGCCTCGTATTGCGCCGCGAGCCGTGCGTCGGTTGCGTCCGTCATGGTGAACACCTATCCCGCGGACAGGATGCTCGCCAGGTCACGGGGCGATTTCAGCGCCGGGTCCGCTGGTGTGTGTTTAACCATTTGACAGGAGCCGCCCCATGCCCGGCTTGCCCGACGTCCCGATCATGGTGTTCGACACCGATTGCGTGCTGTGCAGCACCGCCGTCGCGTTCATCCTGGCGCATGAGCGGGACCGGGCGCTGCACTTCGCCGGCGCCTGGTCGGAGGAGGGGCTTGCCCTCGCGGCGCGATACGGGTTCACGCGGCAGGATTTGGGCGAGACGTTCCTCCTGATCGACGGTGGCCAGGCGCTGACCCGGTCGGATGCCGGGCTGGCGGTGTTCTCCCACTTGCGGGCGCCCTGGCACTGGTTCGGCGCTCTGCGCGCCGTGCCGCGTCCCCTGCGCGACGCGGTCTACAGCTTCGTGGCCCGCCGCCGCTATCGCTGGTTCGGCCGCCGGCCGGACTGCGCCGTGGTGCCGGCCGGCGAGCGCGGGCGGTTCATCGGCGTGGGTCGCGCTCGCGTCTGACCGGCGGAGCTGCTGACGGGCGCCTCACTGTCGGTCAGGCTTTGGGTGATCGCGGACATGGCACTCTCCCGTTTCGCGCGGCGATGCTGCGCCGAATCGGCCGCCTGCACCACCTTGACGTGGCCGCCTGGTCGCCGGAGCGTGGGTCATGCCAAACGACATGAGCCGGCTGGGCATCCAGTCCTTCTTCGCCCCACCGGAAGCCCCACGGCGCCCACGCATCCGCCGCGCCGAGGGCATCTGGTTCGAGGACGATGCGGGCCGGCGCACCATCGACGTCAGCTCCGGCCCGGTCGCCTCCAACCTCGGCCATGGCAACAAGCGCGTGCTGGCGGCGATGCAGGCGCAGGCGGAACTGGCGGTGTTCGCCACCCCGTCGCAGTTCGAGAGTGCGGGCAACATCGCCCTGGCCGAGAAGCTCGCCGCCCTGTGCGGCCCGGGGCTGGACCGTGCGTTCCTGACCTCCGGCGGGTCGGAGGCGATCGAGACGGCGGTGCGCTTTTGCCGCCAGCACGCGGTGTGGCGCGGCGAAGCGGGGCGGTGGAAGGTGATCAGCCGCATGCCGAGCTATCACGGCAACACGTTCGGCGCGCTCACCCTCAGCGGGGACCCGGCGGCACACGCGATCTTCGGGCCGATGATGGTGGCCATGCCCAAGGTCCCGGCGCCGTTCACCTACCGCCTTCCCGCCGGGCACACCGCCGAGAGCTACGCCGCCGAATGCGCCGACGCGCTGGAGCGCACGATCGTGGCGGAGGGCGCCGGCAGCGTGCTCGCCTTCATCATGGAGCCGGTGGGCGGCCTGGCGACCGGCGCGCTGGTGGCGGTGGACGCATATTACAGCGCCGTGCGCGACATCTGCACCCGGCACGGCATCCTGCTGATCCATGACGAGGTGATGAGCGGCGCCGGCCGCACCGGGCGGTTCCTCGCCTCTGAGCACTGGCCCGGCGGGCGTCCGGACATCGCCGTGCTGGCCAAGGGGGTGAGTGCCGGCTACGCGCCGATGGGCGTGGTGATGGTGCCGTCCGCGATGCCCGAGGACCTGGCCGGCGCCGGCGGGTTCAGCGCCGGGTTCACCTACTTCGCCAACCCGCTGGCCTGCGCCGTCGCCGCCGCCGTGCTGGACGAACTGGTGGAGCGGGACCTGATGACCAACGCCGCCGTGCAAGGCGTGCGCTTGCGTGAGCGACTGGACGCGATCGCCGCCAGCAGCCGCGTGGTGGGGGATGTGCGCGGCCGCGGCTTGCTGCTGGCGATTGAGCTGGTGGCGGACAAGGCGGAGAAACGCTCGATCCCGCCGGCGCTGAATGCCCCGGAGCGGCTGAAGGCGGTCGGCTTGCAGCACGGTATCTCTCTCTATGGCCGCCGCACGGCGGGAGCGCAGTTCGGCGAATGGCTGATGATCAGCCCGCCGCTGATCGTCACCGCCGCCGAGGTGGACGAGATCGCGGACCGGCTCGCCGCCACGCTCGGCACGTATGAGACGGAGTTGGCGAGGGAGGGCGTTCTCTAATGATGCCGCTGGTCGGCTATCTCGACCGCTGGTCCGCCCGGCCCGGCGAGGCAATCGCAGTGAAAGTGTCGAGCCAGTTGGCCGAGCCTTACGCGGCCGACCTGGTGCGCATCATCCATGCCGACCCGAACCCGGCCGGCCCGGGCCTGAAGCTCGAAGACGTGCCGGGTGCGGCGTTCGCCGGGACCTATCCCTCCCGTGCCCAACCTGTCCGGCCGGGATCGTACGGGGTGGTGGATGCGGCTCTGGCGGTTCCGGAGGGCGGCTCATTGCGGGTGCGGGTGCAGCCCGGATTGCTGGCGGCACGGCAGCCGGTGCTGGCGCTGGACGGTTTGGTGCTGCAGGTGTCGGCCGAGGGCGCGCGGCTGGAGCGCGGCGGCGAGACGGTCTGTGCCGTCGCGGCGCCGATGCTGGAACGGTGCTGGTACGAGCTGGAGGCGTCGTTCGCCGCCGGCACCGCCCGGCTGTCGCAACGCGCGCTGCAGGTGAGCTGGGGGGTGGCCGACAGCGGAGAGGCAACCGGCGTCGCGGCACCACCGGCCGGCACGCAATTGCTGATCGCGGCGGACCCGGCGGGCGGCCGGTTTGATGGCCGGATCGAATCGCCTTGCCTGCTGGCCGCGGATGGTTCGGCGGTCGCCGCCTGGAACTTTTCCCGGGGCATCGATTCGGAGCAGATCGCCGGGTCGTTTCCGGGGCGCCTGGTCAACCTGCCCACGCGCGGCGTCCGCGGGTCACGCTGGACCGGGGCGGAGATGGATTGGAAGCAGGCGCCGGATCATTATGGCGCGATCCATTTCCATGCCGACGACCTGTATGATGCCGGGTGGGAGACAGATTTCACGATCATGATTCCGCCCGACATGCGCAGCGGCGTCTATGGGGTGCGCCTGACCGGCGGTGGACAGCAGGACATCATCCCGTTCTTCGTACTGCCACCACGCGGCGCGGCGACGGCACCGGTGGCCTATCTCGCCGCCACCTTCACCTACCAGGCCTACGCCAACCACGCGCGGTTCACCTTCGATGCCGCGTTTCGGGCCCGCGCGGCGGAGTGGGACGCCACGCCGCACAACCCGGAAGACCATCCGGAATACGGCTGGTCCACCTACAACCGCCATCCGGACGGCACGGGGATCAGCCTGTCCTCGATGCGCCGGCCCGTCCTCACGCTTCGGCCCGGCTTCCTTACCTTCAACGATGCGCGCGGCAGCGGACTGCGGCATTTCTCGGCCGACAGCCACCTCACCGACTGGCTGGAAGCGGTCGGCCAGGGCTTCGACGTCATCACCGACCACGACCTGCACCGCGAGGGCGCGGCGTTGCTCGCCCTCTATCGCTGCGTACTGACGGGCAGCCACCCAGAGTACCACACGCCGCAGACTCTGGACGCCCTCGGCACCTATGTCGGTGCGGGTGGCCGGCTGTGCTACCTCGGCGGCAACGGGTTCTACTGGCGCATCGCCGTCTCCAGCACCGTGCCGGACGTATTGGAGGTGCGCCGGGCGGAGGGCGGCATCCGCGCCTGGGACGCGGCACCGGGCGAGGCCTATCACCAGCTGGACGGCGGTTATGGCGGCCTGTGGCGCAGGCTCGGCCGGCCACCGCAGCAACTCGCCGGCGTCGGGTTCTCCTCCCAGGGGCTGTTCGAAGGGTCGCATTACCGTCGTCTGCCGGCCTCCGCCGACCCTGTTGTGTCCTGGATCTTCGACGGCGTGGAGGGCGACATCCTGGGCGATTACGGCTTGTCGGGCGGGGGTGCCGCCGGCTTCGAGTTGGACCGGGCGGATCGCCGGCTCGGCACCTCTCGCAACACGGTGATCCTCGCCCGCTCCGAAGCGCACCAAGCGCATTTCGTCGCCGTGCCGGAGGAGTTGCTGAGCCACGTGAACACCGTGACGGGGGAGGCCCCGCGGGACCTGATCCGCGCGGAGATCGTATATTTCGAGACCGCAAACGGCGGCGCCGTGTTCTCCACGGGATCAATCACGTTCTGCGGCAGCTTGTCCCATCGTGGCTATGACAACGGCGTGTCCCGCATGCTGCGCAACGTCGTCACCCGGTTCGCCAGCTGATAGCGACGCGCTTTGCTTTCGACGTCTCGGTGGGCTGAAGCCCACCCTACTTCCACAATGTCCTCAACATGGTAGCGTGCTTCAGCCCCCGTTGCTATGATCAGACAAGCAGCCCGCCCGCTGCAGCGGTCAATTGGTCCAGGCTCTGCCCACCTGAACTGCTGCCGGCACTGGCTTGCGCCGCGAGGAGGTATTGCGTGGTCAGGGACTCGACGAATTTCGAGTCTTGCAGCTTGCTGATGTCCAGCCGGTTGGTGATGGCCTTCTCCTGCGCTCCGATGTCCTGGAACGCGATCTGCTCCGGGATGCCGAGCGCCGTGGTCACGACGGCCCGCGCCGTCGAGTCGCCCAGGATCTGGTCCGCCGTCTTGAACGTCGATGCGTTGGCCCGGAAGGTCAGCGCTTCGGACAAGCCCGGCGTCGTGGCATCCAGCGACTGGCGCCAGCTCACTTCAGCATAACCACTCGTGATCGTGTCGATCACGCCAGGCTTATTCAGCACCGCGAGGCCCTGGTTGGCAAAATCGAACAGGGACGCCGTGGACTTCCATGCGGTGTCCGGAAGAATGTTGGCGAGCGCGGTGCTCTGCGTTGGGTCCGAGAGCAGTGCCTTTTGAGCCAACGCCGGATATTGCACCTGGTCGCCCAGCCCGTTGGCGGTCAGCAGAACTTTCAATACCGTCGGGTTCTGCAACAATTGCTGCGGCGTTTTGGCGGAAGCGACGGCCGCCTTGAACGCTGCGATGTCCCGTGCCACCGCCGGCTGCGCCGCGGTCTGTGCGATATCCTTGGTGCTGTTCGCTTCGGCCGTCTGCAGCGCGGTCACGGGATTGGCCGACCCGCCGCCGCTGCCGGGCGATGCGTAGAGGATCGAGAGCAGGTTCGAGGCGCTGGAAGCCGATGAACTTCCGCCATACAGGGAGACCACCAGGCCGCCGAGACCGATGGAGCCGCTCATTTCGCTAGCGCCCCGTCGCGAGACCGGCCGCGACGTTCTCGTTCACCGAAATCAGGAACTCGAAATCCGGCGAGGGGTCGTCCATCGACCGCTGCACCGAGAGCCCCACCGAGGTGATCGCTGCCCGCACGGCACTGGGCAACTGGTTTTCTGGATCCTGCACCAGGCCCATCACCGTCAACCACAGGCGCCGATTGTCGGCGATAGCGCGCACGCGCTCGATCGCCGGACCACCCTGAGCCGACCGCAGCGCGCCGTTGGCGCGGTAGAATACATCGGCTTCCTGCATCTTCAAACTGCGGGTATCGGCAGAAGCCTGATAGGCACGCGCGGCTTTCGACGGGTACATTGGACAGTCCTTATTCCGCTGCTTGCAGCTCAGGTTGCGCCGCAATGCGGCCGAGAACGGTATCCTCATGCCGGATGATACGGCGCGTGAGCTTCAGCGCGGCGTAGCAATCATCGGCCACCGCTGCCGCCATCGCGCGGTCGAGGATATCCCGGGCCAGACTGGAGGATGTCGCCTCCTTGAACGACGCGATCAGCACCTGCGCCGCTTCCAGTCCGCGTGACCGCTCGTCCTCGACGCCGACATAGGCGGATTGCAATGCAAAATAGATCCGTCTGGCCGGGCTGTCCGCCTGGTCCGGCTGCATGATCTGCTTGCCGAACAGGAACCGCGCATGCGCCGTCAGCTCGATACGGGATTTTGTCCGGAACCGGATCGGGGCGCCGTTCACGATCATGACCTCGTTCGGACGCAATTCGAGTACTAGGTTGGACATAAGGCATCCTGCCAAGGGGTGCTCGCTAAGCGGGAACCAGGGGCGGCAAGCGGCCGTCCCTGGTGTCAGGCGACGCTGCCCGCTAGCCGCGGAACAAGCTAAGCAGAGATGAAGGCGCCTGGTTGGCGATGGATAGTGCCTGCGTACCCAGCTGCTGTTTGATCTGCAGCGACTGCAGCTGAGCCGATTCCTGCGAGAGGTCCGCGTCCACCAGCGCGCCCAGCCCCGAGTTGAGGCTGTCGATCTTGTTCGAGTTGAACGTGACCTGGCTGCTCAAGTAGTTCGAGTCGGCACCCGCCTGGTTCAGCTGGTTGGAGTTCGTGGTCTGCAGCGCAGCGAAGGACGTGGCACCCGTGGTCGCTGAAAGCGCCGTGGAGGCCGCCGTCTGGGCCGCCGTATCCGTACCAGCCGTAAAGGTGTCGACCCCTGCCGCACTGCGGGAGAAGGTGGCGCCAATCAAGCTGGCCAGTGTGGCCGCCGTGGTGCTGTTATCCTCGGACGAGATGGTGCTGGTCGCACCCGACTCGTTGTTGATGACGGAAACGCCCGCAGACGCCGGTGCCGCAGTGCCCGATGCCTTGCCGAGCAGCGACTGGCCGTTATAGGTCGAGCCATCCGTGGCATTGGCGACGCTTAACACCAAAGCCTTGAATGACGCGACGTACTGAGTGCGCTGATCCGAGGTCGTCGACTGGTCGGCGATGCTGACCAGGAGGCCCTTTGCCTTGCCCAGCGTCGTCGAGATACTCGTCAGCGACGAAAGCGCGGTGGTGACTAACCCGCTCGCGTTGCCGAGCTGCTGGTTCACGCTCGTCAGCGCGCCCACGTCCGAGCGCACCTTCTGCGCGACGGCGAAAGCACCGCCATCATCCGTCGCGTCACTCACCCGGTAGCCGGTTGCAATCTGCTTCTGCGTCGTCGCCAACGCCGAGTTGGTGGAGTTCAGCGACTGCAGTGCAACGTAGGCGCCTTGGTTGGTATTGATGGAGCTGGTCATGGTCTATTACCTTGTCGGTCCTGATCGTGAGAACATGTCCACGTTTTTCGTGGGAACGCAGGCATTTTACCGCGGGATGGTTAACCGAAAATGAAGCGGACGACGAAAATCGCACATCGTCAGCCTGCCCCCAGGAAGTTCACCAGCGACAGGCTGCTCATCTCGCTGATCAGCTTGTAGCTGGCGCTCAGCTGGGTTTGTACTTGCGACAGGTCGGACAGCGTCTTGGTCATGTCCACGTCCTGGGCCGACGAGACCTGGGTGGCGAGCGCCGTGCTGGTGTCCGCCGCCTGCGTCTTGCGGGCTTGCAGCGAGGATTGGATGTTGCCGAGGCTGCCCTGCTCGATCCCCAACGCACTGATCGCACCCGAAAGTGACGCCCCCGTATCCTGCACCAGCGCGCTGAATCCGGCCGCGTTGGCCTGGCTGCTCGACAGGTTGGCGACCGTGGCCAGGCTGCGCAGGATGTCGCGGATGTAGGATCCCGTCGTGGACGTCCCCGTCGAAGTGGCGAGCGTGTTGGCGTTGGCCAGCACGCCGACCTGCACGGGCGCCCCGTCACCCAAGTCAACCGTTGGCGCCTCGCCCGGCGGCCCGGCGAACGGCGTGGTGCCTGGTGCGTCGGAGGATGCGATCGCCAGTGTCCCTGCCACCGTCGCGGCCGCACCGTT
>CAXSEK010000016.1:0-4085 GCA_964235625.1 uncultured Acetobacteraceae bacterium | reverse complement strand
TGGCCGCCAACGCGCCCACCGCCTGGCCGATCTTCTGGTAAAACGGCGAGTTGGTGATCGTGGCCGCCGCCGGCACCGGCGGGTTGGCGGTATCGGTCCCACCGAACACATAGACTGTGCCATCGGTCGTGTTCAGCAAGCTGGCCGCCTGCTGCAGGGCGGACCTGGCTGACTGCGCCGCGCTGTCGATCTGCGAGGGAGTCACGTCGTTCAGGGTCGCCAGCTGCGCGTTCAGGTTGGTCGCGATGCGGTTGATCTGTGTCAGCACCGTCTGCGTGACGCTCATCCGCCCCGTCACGCTGCCGATCGCAGTCTGCTGCGCGGTCAGCCCGGCGATCTGCGGCTGCAGGTCGAGCGATGTCTGCGCTGCGGCGCCGAGGCCGGCATAGCTGTCCGCCACATGGCCGCTGGCCGCCTGCGCCGTGAGCGTGTCGAGCTGCGTCCTGGCCTGCTGGCTGCCGTAGATCGCCTGCGCGAGCGGGCCGCCGTCACCGATGATCACGGGTTCACAGCGGCTAGCAGGGCCGTCCACATCGATTGTGCGGCGGTGATGATTTTAGCGTTGGCACCATACGCGTTCTGCAGCACGACCATGTTCGACAGCTCCGTATCGACCGACACGCCGGTTTCGCTCGTCAATTTCGTCTGCAACGCGGTCTGCAGCGACTGCCCCGTGGTGAGGGCATCCTGGGCCGCCCCGGCGGCCTGGGCCTGTGCCGCGGCAAGGTTGGCGGCAAAACTCTGTAGCGTGGCCCCCGGGCTGTACGACAGCGAGACCGACCCGTCGGCACCGAGCCCCGTGGTTATCGGCGCGGGCTGCGGGGTGCCGGATTGCGCCTCGGCGCCGAACCCGTATTGCAGCACGCGATTGATCAGCGTGGCGAAGCCCGCCGGGCCACCCGCGGTGTTGGGCATGAACGCGCTGGCCCCGCCGTGCCCGGCGGCCACCGCCTGCGTGCCGTCCCGCACCAGGCTCGGCTGGGCTGTGACCGCCGGGTTCACCGCGATGTCCGTGCTGAACCCGGTGTAGCCGGCCTGCGCCGGGATGCCGCCGGTCACGGGCGGGTTGCCCACCGGGTCGGTGAACAGCGTCAGCCCCTGGCTGCCGAGCCGGGTGGCCAGCGTCTGCGCGAACTCGTCCAGCCCGGCCTGGGCCTGCGGCAGGTCCGTATCGCGTAGCGCCAGGCGCGCGCCGATGCTGCCGCTGGTGACCTGGGACCCGGCGTCGCTGCCGGACAGCAGCAGCGGGGGGGCGGCCGAGCCGTTGCCCAGCGTGGCCGGTGCGATGCGGAACGACCCGGTCGCGGCCCGCGTGTCCACCACGCTGCCGCCCACCACGGCCGTGACGTCGCCGTTGGCGGCCGGCAGGAACTGCAATCCTCCGAGCTGTGCCGCCGTCTGTTCCTGTGCGGTGCGCTGGGATTTCAGGTCTGCCGTGCTCAGGCCCTGCGCCTGCAGCGCCACGATCTGGCTGGACAAGGTGCCGATGCTGGTGACCGCCGCGTTTAGGGATGCCACGTCCGACACCAGCCCATCCTGTGCACCCTGCCGGGCGGCGGTGTACGCCGCAGCCTGCGCCTGGATCCCGTTCGCAAGCGTGGTCGCCGCGGAGACCACGCTCGCCTGCTGCGCCTGGTTCGACGGATCGGCCCCGAGCGTGGTGAACGCGTCCTGCAACGCGCCGACCCGGCTCGCCAGGTCGTTGCCCGCCCCCGTCGCCCCTTGCGCCGCATCCACCGAGGTAAGGGCCGTGCTGCGGACCTGCGCGCCGGCGATCTTTGCGCTCTGCACATCCAGCTCGGATTGCAGCGCCGTGTCCACCGCCGCCGTCGCCGGCCCCGTGACCACGCCGAAGCCTTGACCGCTTGCCGTTAGGTCGGTATCGGCCGCCATCTCCCGCGCATAGCCCGGCGTGCTCGCGTTCGCGACATTCTGCGAGATCACGGCAAGCTGCTGGTTGACGCTCGCGAGACCGCTCGACGCAGTACCGAGGATGCTACCGAGGCTCATAGGTCTGCCCTACGACCTCACTGTTTCATGTCGATTGTGCGCTGCAGCAGGTCGTTTGCCGTGGTCACGACCTTGGTGTTGGCGGAATACGCCTGCTGCGCCACGATCAGCTTGGTGAACTCGGTCGCGATGTCCACGTTCGACCCCTCGAGCGAGGACGTCACGAGCGACCCCGTGCCACCCTGCCCCGCGCTGTTGACCAACGCCGCGCCGGAGGAGGACGTCGCGGTGAAGGCTTGCCCGTTCTGCCGCTGCAATGCGTCCGCCGCCGCGAAGCCGACCAGCGGCACTTTCGCGATCGTGCGGAACTGCCCATTGCTGTAGGTGGCCTGTACGCTGCCGCCGGATTGCACGGTGACGCCGGTGAAGTTACCGGGCGGGATGCCGTTCTGGCTGATGCCGCCCACGGTATAGGTCGTGCCGGCGAATTGTGTGACACCGTTGGACTTGCCGTAATTGCCCAACGACACGGTGATCGGCTGCGCACCGCCACCGAAATCCGCGCTGAAGGTCAGCGAGGCGGCGCTGTTCGCGGCATAGGCGGTGCTGGTCACGGTGCCGCTGCCGCCGCCGATGCTGCCGATCGTCCCCGCGTCGACGCTGTTGCCGGACGTACTCCCGAACTTGACTTCCGCACCGCCGACCGTGGGCGTCGTCGCATCGGGGGCGTTCACCGCCACCGTCCAGTCGTCCGTCCCATTCTGCGTCCAGTTAAGCGACACGGTGTGCAGCGTGCCCTTCGCGTCATACACGTTCACGCTGGACGTGACGGGCGTCCCCGCGGCGGGCGTGGCGGGCAGGTTGGCCGTGAGCGAGACCGTGGACGTGGCGGCGGGGCTGAACGTTCCCTGGTCGACCTTGATCGGCGCCAGCGCACTCTGGGTTATCGCGCCGGTTTTCGGGTCCGCCGACCAGCCGTTCAGCGCCTCCCCGGCGTCGTTCACCAGGTAGCCGTTCGAGTCGAGCGAGAAGTTGCCGTCCCGCGTGTATTCCTGCGTCGTGCCGAGCGTCTCGGCGGTCGTCGCATTGTTCGTGACTTGCGAGACCTGGAAGAAGCCGTTGCCCGAGATTGCCATCGCTAGGGCATTGGTGGAAGAGGCGATAGTGCCTTGTACATCGTTGCGGTAACCCGGTGTGGCCGTGACGAACCCGGAATCGTTGATGGTCGCCGTGCTCGTCGTCAGGTAGTCCGCGAAATTCGTGTCGGTGCCTTTGAAGCCCGTCGTCTGGCTGTTGGCGACGTTGTCGCTGATGTTGCTGAAAGCCTCGGTCTGCGACGTAAGGCCGCTGACGGCCGTGCTGAGCGCACCGAATAGGGACGACATATATGGTCTCCGAGTAGCTGCGCCCAGGCCGGAATGTGCAGGGTCACGGCCCTCGTCGCAGGAAGCATGCCAGGCGGATTGCCCGTACAAACCACCATTCCGGTGCGTTGGAGCGGCCTAAGCCTTGCCGACTGGGCAGCATTGGCTCGGCAGAGTTTGCCCAGCCGGGTGGCGCGGCATCACGCGATGCTGGAGTCGGCGCCCGGCACGGCGCTTGCCTTACTCGAGCGCAATGACCAGTTCCGCCCCCGTCTTCCCGGCCCAAGCGCCCGCCCAGACCGTAGGCCAGGCCGCACCCCTGCTAGGGATGGCCGATGGGGGCGGCGCATTTGCCGGCCTACTCGCCGCCTTGGTAGCGCTGTCGCCGCAGGCCAGCCCGCCCGAACAGGGCGCGGCTGTGGCGCCACCGGCTGGAATGGTTCAGCCGCTATCCGTCTCGATGGCCGCGAAGGTGACGATTTCACCCTCGACAGTGGTGGACAAGGACCAACCTAAGGTGCGGACGGTCCACCGGGACAAGATCACCGGGACGGAAGCAGTCGTGCCAGCAGCCGGCGCGGCACCCGCTGGAGCCATCACTGCCCTGGCCCTACCCTGTGCCGCACCCGTGCCGATGGTGGCCCTCCCCACCAGTCCGCAGGTTGGGATGGCGGGCGTGACCACAGCACCGCAGGACACGGTGGCACCGCAAGCCGTGCCAACCCAGGCGGCTGACGGTCCCACTCCGGCAGCCCACGTCGTGCAGCTTCC
>CAXSEK010000015.1:0-14458 GCA_964235625.1 uncultured Acetobacteraceae bacterium | reverse complement strand
GGTGGCCGTGATGGGCTTTGCCGGGCTCACCGGAGCCGTCGACGCGGCATTCGATCGGGCGCAAATCCCCGGGCCAGTCTACACGAAGGCAGAGTTCTGGCGGGAGTTGCGGGAGGCGCAAGCCAGTGGGCGGGAGCTCACTGATCCCGATTGGGACCGCTTCGAGCCGTTCGGCAGCGCGGCCGAGCAGCTGTCCTATCTCCTGACGGACATGGGTGTGTTGGATGATGGCGACCCCGGGGAAGAGTCCTTCATCCAGGAACCCATCCGCAATCCACTGCGCACTGTTGGGCGCAACGACCCCTGCCCCTGCGGCAGCGGCAGGAAATACAAGAAATGCTGCCTTCAGGCAGGGATCGACTAAGCGGACAGGCGGACGGACCGCGCCTCGTGCTCCGCCGCCTCGACGAGTTCGCCGGCGACGCTGTTGGGCACGGAGCAGACCGCGCCGACGCTGACCGTCACGACGCCGTTTGGCGTTCCGGCGTGGACGATCTGTAGCGCGGCCACCGCATCCCGCAATCGCCGGGCAACCTCGGCCGCGCCCGCAGCGACCGTCGCGGGCAGCATCAGCCCGACCGAGCCGCCACTCAACCGGCCGGCGAAGTCGCCGGGTCGGCGCAGCGCGGCCAGGGTGGTGTTCGCCACGTCACGCAGGGCGTCCTCCCCCGCATCATGGCCGTACAGGTCGACGAACAGGCCGAAGCCGTCGAACTCGGCCGCCAGGACCGCCAGCCCGATGCCGTCCCGCCGGGCACGGCGCAGCTCGCGTTCCAGGGTGGACGTGAAATGGCCGCGATTGGCCAAGCCGGTCGATGGGTCCTCCGCGGCGCGGCGGCGCAGCAGGATGTTGGCCTCCTCCAGTACTGCCTCGCCCTGCTTGCGGGCCGTGATGTCCCGCAGCGCCAGCACCACCCCTGCCCCAGCCGGGACCCGGCGCGCATTGCCCTCCATCCACACCCAGCCACCGCCCGCACGGTGCACGCGCAGGGCCACGCTGGCGCAGCGCTCCCCCGCATCAAGCCGGTCCAGCATGTCTCCCACCGCGTGCCGGTCGTCGTCGAGCACGAGGTCCCGCAAGTTGGCGCCGGAGAGCGCACCCGGCGGATGACCGAGCAGGTTCATGCTCGCAGGGGAGACGTGACGGCACCGCCCGTCCGGCTGCAGCAGCACCATGATATCGGGCGCTGCCTCAACCATGAGGCGCAGGGCTGGCTCCGGCAGTCCGAAGCTATCGTTGGCAGAAGAGAACATCGCGCATCCCGCTAAGCTACCCGCAAGATCGCGCGAAAACGCGAAGGAAACGTTACCGCTTCAACGGACGGAGAGGCACTATCGCCGTCAAGCGTCGCGCGGGGTGACCATCCGGCCGGAGAACGCCTGCCCACCGAACAGGTGCACATGGAAATGCGGCACTTCCTGTCCGCCCTGCACGCCGACATTGGCCAGCGCGCGATACCCCGGCCCCTCCAGCCCCAGCTGGCGTGCCACCGTGCCGACCGCACGGAAGAACCCCGCCACCTCGGCATCCGAGGCACCGGCCGTAAAATCGGCCAGCGACACCCAACGCCCGCGCGGCACCACCAGCACGTGCACCGGCGCTTGCGGGGCGATGTCGTGGAACGCCACCGCGAACGAATCCTCGTAGACCCGGCGGGACGGGATCTCGCCACGCAGCAGCCGGGCGAAGATGTTGGTATCGTCGTAGGGCCCGAGGCCGCTCACTGGCATCGTTCGCTCTCCATTCAGGGGATCTTCCGCGTCCGCCCGCCTTGCTGCAGCGGCAGCGAGCGGGCCGCCTTCTCCGCCACGCCGGACACGCCCTCGCGCCGTTCCAGCTCGGCCCATACCGTCGCCGGCTCCACGCCGCCGGCGACCCATAGCACGAGCAGGTGGTAGAGCACGTCCGCGCTCTCCGCCACGAGCGCCTGCGCGTTGCCGCTGACCGCCTCGATCAGGCACTCGACCGCTTCCTCGCCGAACTTCTGTGCGACCTTCGACACACCCCGGCTCAGCAACCGGGCGGAGTGACTGACGGCAGGGTCGGCCGTGCGGCGGTCCAGGATCACGGACCACAGCCGGTCCAGCACTGCGGCCGACGGGCCGTCCAGTGACGCTGGCTTATCGGTCTTCTTTGGTTTGTCGGGCTTCTTCGCCATCGCCCGACCTTATGCGGGCATGCGGGGCAGGCGAACAGGCAGCCCGGCCTCCGCGAGCGCGTGTTTGACGCCGGCGATGGTCAATTTACCGAAATGAAACACCGAGGCGGCCAACAGCCCGGTCGCCCCGGCCCGCGCGCCGTCCACGAAATGCCGCGGCGTGCCCACCCCGCCGGAAGCCACCACGGGCACCCGGACGGCGCCGCACACCGCCCGCAGCAGATCCGCGTCGAACCCCTGACCCGTGCCGTCCCGGTCCATGCTGGTCAGCAGGATCTCGCCCGCACCCAGGCTCGCCGCCTGCTGGCACCACGCGACGGCGTCCAGCCCCGCCGGGTTGCGGCCGCCATGGGTGAACACCTCCCACCGTCCAGGCCCCGTGCTGCGGGCGTCCACCGCCACGACCACGCATTGGCTGCCGAACTTTTGCGCCGCCTCGGCGATCAGCGCCGGGCGGGCGATAGCGGCGGAGTTCATGCTGCACTTGTCCGCCCCTGCCAGCAGCAGCTTGCGCATGTCACCGGTCGAGCGCACCCCGCCACCCACCGTCAGCGGCAGGAACACGCGCGCAGCGGTGCGGCTGACGACGTCGTAGATCGTATCCCGGTCCTCATGGCTGGCGGTGATGTCCAGGAAGGTCAACTCGTCGGCCCCCGCTTCGTCATACACCGCCGCCTGCTCCACAGGGTCTCCGGCATCCCGCAGTGAGACGAAGTTCACGCCCTTCACCACGCGGCCGTCCTTGACGTCCAGGCAGGGAATAACTCGGAGCTTCAGCATGACTCCGTTTTGGCCACGACCGGCGGCGGGGCGCAAGGCTGCACGTCCCCGGCCACCACCGCGCAGCGGCCGGACACTGTGTCCAGCAGCAGCGCCCCGTCGGCACGTAGCCCGGCGAAGCGGCCGGACAGGGTCCGCTCCCCCGCCCGCACGATCAGCGGCGTGCCGTAGACAGGGCCGCGCTGGGCCCATCGGTCCAGCACGGGGGCGAACCCGTGCTGGCGCCACTCGGCCCACTCGGCCTGCAAGGCGCCGAGCACGGCAGCGAGCACGGCCTCCAGCTCCGCCAGGCAGCCGAGCGCGTGCAGGCTGGTGACGGGATAGGGCATGCCCGGCGGCGCGTGGCGCACGTTCAGGCCGATGCCGGCCAGCACCGCGCCGTCCTCCAGGCGCTCTAGCAGGATGCCGGCGAGCTTGGCCCCGTCCCGCATCACGTCGTTCGGCCATTTCACCGCCGTTCCGGGCCCGGCCAACCGGTCCACCGCCGTTGCCACGGCGACGGCCACGAGGAAACCCAGTTGCGGGGCCTGCTGCGCCGGGCCACCGGGCCGCAGCACCACCGTCATATACAGGTTACCCGGCGGGCTGGCCCAGGCCCGGCCGCTCCGCCCGCGGCCCGCACCCTGTTCCGTTGCGACAACGACGGTGCCGTGCGATGCCCCAGCGTATGATAAGAGCCGCGCCTCCTCCATGGTCGAGTCCACGGCACCGCGCCGGTGCACCACACCCTCCCATTGAGTTGCTTTCCCGGCGCCAACGATCCCGGACACGCTGCGTTCTGCATTCATGGCGTTACCATACGCTGGGATTGGCGATGGCGGAGAATCACGGCTGATGGCCGACGCGGCGCAGAGCAAGAAGGCGAGATTCGGGATCGAGGGCCTGGACGACATCCTCAACGGAGGGATTGAGCGCAACCGGCTGTATCTCGTCGAGGGTAATCCCGGCACCGGCAAGACCACGATGGCGGTGCAGTTCCTGATCGAGGGTGTCCTCGCCGGCGAGTCGACACTTTACATCACGCTGTCCGAGACGGAGGAGGAGCTGCGGGCGACGGCCGCCGGGCATGGCTGGAGCCTGGAGGGGATCGAGATGTTCGAGCTCGTCCCCCCGGAAAGCCTGCTGGACGAGGCGCAGCAACAGAGCCTGCTCTACTCCTCCGACCTGGAACTGGGCGAGACCACCCGGGCGATGTTCGAGATCGTCGAGCGCACGAAACCGGTCCGGGTCGTGGTGGACAGCCTGTCGGAGATTCGCCTGCTCGCCCAATCCTCGCTCCGCTACCGCCGGCAGATGCTGGCGTTGAAGCACTTCTTCTCGCGCCAAGGCTGCACCGCACTGCTACTGGACGACATGACGGCCGAGCTGTCCGAACGCACCGTGCATAGCATCGCGCATGGCGTGCTGCATCTCGAGGAACTGGCGCCGCTCTACGGCACGGACCGGCGCCGGCTCCGGGTCACGAAGATGCGTGGGCAGGCCTACCGTGGCGGGTACCATGATTTCGCGATCGTGCATGGCGGCGTCCGCGTGTTCCCCCGCCTCGTCGCCGCCGAGCAACAGGCCGGCTTCCCCCCGGGCTGCCTGTCCAGCGGGGTTCCAGCGCTGGACAGCCTGCTGGGCGGCGGCCTGGACCACGGCACCAGCACGCTCGTCATCGGTCCGTCCGGCGCGGGCAAGACACTGACCACGCTCACATTCGTCGCGGCCGCGGTGCTGGCCGGCGGGCGGGCGGCGATGTTCGTGCTGGACGAGGATGTGCGCATGCTGGCCAGCCGTGCCGCGGGCATCGGCCTGAACGTGTCCAGCATGATCGCGGAGGGCAAGCTGCTGATGGAGCAGGTCGACCCGGCGGAGGTTTCCCCCGGCGAGTTCGCCCACCGCATCTGCAACATGGTCGAGCAGCGCGGCGTCACCACGGTCGTGATCGACAGCCTGAACGGCTACAACGCCGCGATGCCGGAGGAGCAGTTCCTTACGCTCCACATGCACGAGCTGCTGAGCTACCTGCGCCGGCGCGGCGTGGTGGCCTTGCTGACGATGGCGCAGCAGGGCGTGGTGGGGGACATGCGGTCCCCGGTGGACGTGACCTATCTTGCGGACACGGTGATGCTGCTGCGCTTTTTCGAGGCAAGCGGACAGGTGCGCCGAGCCATCTCCGTCATCAAGAAGCGGTCCGGCCCGCACGAGGATACGATCCGCGAGCTGGAGGTGAGATCCGACGGGCTGCATGTCGGCAAGCCGCTGCGCGAGTTCCAAGGCATCCTGCGCGGGACGCCGATCTATACCGGCCCGACCGGGCTCGAGATGCTGGGGACGCCATCCTGAGCGTGACGGTCTGCCGGGCCGACCCGGAGCGCCGGGCGCTGGTGCTGGCGCCGGCGGGTCGGGATGCCGCGGTCGCGGTCAGCCTGATCGTTGAGGCCGGCCTGTCCGCCCGGTCATGTCCGGACCTCGCCTCCCTGGCCAGCGCGATCGGCGCGGGATGCGGACTGGTGGTGGTGACCGAGGAGGCACTGCGGACGACCGATCCCCGCCCGCTGGTGGCGGCGATCGCGGCGCAACCGGCCTGGTCGGACATCCCGTTCGTGCTGCTCGCCTCCCAGAGCCAGACCGACCGCATCCTGGCCGCCACCCGCTACACCGGGCTGCTTGGCAACGTCACGTTCCTGGAGCGGCCGTTCCACCCGACCACGCTGCTCTCCGTCGTCCACACGGCGCTGCGGACGCGGGACCGGCAGTACCAGGCGCGCGCACATCTCGAGGAGCGGATCCGGCGCGAGACGGCGTTGAACGAGACGCAGGCCGAGCTGTTGCAGCACCGGGCCGAGCTGGAGCGCCTGGTAGGTGCCCGCACCGCGGCGCTCGAACTTGCCAATGCCCGGCTACGCGAGGAGATCGTCGAGCGCACCCGGGCGGAGGACGCGCTGCGGCAAAGCCAGAAGATGGAGGCGGTCGGCCAGCTGACGGGCGGCATCGCGCACGACTTCAATAACCTGCTGTCCGCCATCATGGGCGGGCTCGAGTTGATCCTGCGGCGCTCGCCGGAGGAGCCGGTCCGCCGCCTTGCCACTGCCGCGATCGAGGCGACCAAGCGCGGTGCCAAGCTCACGGGCCAGTTGCTCGCCTTCTCGCGCACCCAGCAACTGGCCCTGGCGCCGGTGGAGCTGAACGCGCTGACGGCGGGCCTGCACGACCTGCTGGTCCGCTCGATCGGCCCCTTGGTGGAGTTGCGCTGCATTCCGGCGCGCGAGCCGGTCTGGGCGACGGCCGACGTCAACCAGCTGGAACTGGCGCTGCTGAACCTCGCGATCAACGCGCGGGATGCCATGCCTGGCGGCGGACGGCTCACCGTGTCGGTCGCGGTGACGCAGCTGGACGGGCGCAAGATGGCCAGCCTGTCCGTCGCCGATACCGGGACGGGCATGCCGCGCGAGGTGGTGGCGCGGGCATTCGAGCCATTCTTCACCACCAAGGGGGTCGGCAAGGGCACCGGGCTCGGCCTGGCGCAGGTCTACGGTATCGCAAGCCAGTCCGGCGGCAGCGCCCTGATCGAGAGCCAGCCCGGCCATGGCACGACCGTGCGCCTGCTGCTGCCGCTGATGGACCAGGCCGCCGTCCAGCGGGTCGGGGCGGAGACGCTGGAGCAAGTGTCCGCCATCCCGCTCGGCCATGCCTCGGACGTGGTGCTCGTGGTGGACGACGACGCGGCAGTCAGGGCGTCGCTGGTGGAGATGCTGCGCAGCCTCGGCTACTGCGTGCTCGAGGCGCCAAACGGACGCGCCGGATTGGAGCTGCTGAAGCAGACCCCGGAGCCGCATATCATGATCGTGGATTACGTGATGCCGGGCATGTCCGGGGCGGATGTCGCCCTGGCGGCCCGGCACGCGCATCCCGGGCTGCCGATCCTGTTCAGCACCGGATACGCCGACACAGCGGCGCTGCAGGGGGCGCTGGCCGACCTGCCGGTGCTGCGTAAGCCGTTCCGCCTGGCGGACCTCGCGAGCTCGGTGGCGACGTCGCTGGCGGGTGCACGGCACGCCCTGGCCGAGGCTACGCGGAGGTAGCGCCAGTCATCCACAACGTTACACCGAGGGAGTTCGTGCACCGGATTAGGCCAAGTCGGTACGGCCGGCGCACGCGGCATCCCGTGGATGGTCGGATCAAGTCCGACCATGACAAACGTATCGGTTCTATTTACCTGCGCCCGGCGGTATTGGCTCGACCGAGTCAACGGGGCGAGGGCGGCCGCTTTCGTCGACGGCGACCATGACGAACTTCGCCTCCGTGACCCGCAACCGGTTGGTCCGCTGGTCGCGCACGACCCACGTTTCGACGTCGACGGAGATCGAGCTGCGCCCGGTGCCCACGATCTGCGTGTAGCAGCAGACGACATCCCCGACCTTGACCGGGTGGAGGAAGCTCAGGCTGGAGACGGAGGCGGTGACCACCCGTCCGCGCGCCCGGTCCCGCGCCGCGATGCCGGCCGAGACGTCCATCAGCCCCATGATCCAGCCGCCGAAGATGTCCCCGGAAGGGTTGGTGTCGGCCGGCATGGCAATGATGCGGACGGTGATTTCACCCTTGGGGATGGCTGTATCAGTCATGCAGCAAACTCCTCTTGCACCGGGGTCACGCGATGCACGTCAGCAACCGTTCCACCATCACCCGTTCCATCCGCGGTCGCCCGCCGGCGCGGGACCATCCAGCCAGTGGATGTGGTCCTCCGGACATCTGGTCGTCAGGCTTCCACCACCCGGCCTTCGTGCAGCGTCACCCGCCGGTCCATCCTTGCTGCCAAATCCGGATTATGCGTCGCGATCAGCGCCGCGACTCCCTGGCCGCGCACCGCCGCCAGCAGTGCGTCGAACACCACCGCGGACGTACCGACGTCGAGGTTGCCGGTGGGCTCGTCGGCCAGCAGGATCTTGGGCGCGTTGGCCAGCGCCCGGGCGATTGCCACGCGCTGCTGCTCGCCGCCCGAGAGCTTGCCGGGCAGATGCCCGGTCCGCGCGCCCAGCCCGAGCGTCTCCAGCAAGGCCCGCCCGCGCAGCTCGGCGTCCTGCCGCTTCTTGCCCGCGATCAGTTGCGGCAGCACCACGTTCTCCAGCGCGCTGAATTCGCCCAGCAGATGGTGGAACTGGTAGACGAAGCCGATCGCATCCCGCCGGATCGCAGTGCGCGCCGGGTCCGGCAGGGTGCCGGCATCGCGCCCATCCACCAGCACCGCCCCGGCATCCGGCCGCTCCAGCAGCCCGGCCAGATGCAGCAGGGTGGACTTGCCGGTGCCCGAGGGTGCCACCAGCGCCACGATTTCCCCGGGGCGCAGCACCAGGTCCGCCTGGCTCAGCACCGACAGCGTGGCATCCCCGGTGCGGTAGGCGCGGCTGACGGCGCGCAGCTCGAGCGGCATCGCCGCCGCTGCTTCAGACATTGCGCAGCGCCTCGACCGGGTCGGTGCGGGCGGCGCGCCAGGACGGATACAACGTCGCCAGCAGCGACAGCACGAGCGCCATGACGATGATCTGTGCCACCTCGTGCCAGTCCAACCGGGCGGGCAGGTGGGCCAGGTAGTAGACCGTGGGATCGAACACGGTCCGCCCGGTAACCGCCTCCACCCAGCCCTGGATAGTCTGGATGTTGAGGCAGAACAGCACACCGAGCACCGTGCCCAGCACGGTCCCGGTCACGCCCACGGACGCCCCCACCATCAGGAAGATGCGGAGCACCGCGCCGCGCCCGGCGCCGATGGTGCGCAGCACGGCGATGTCCCGCGTCTTGTCCTTCACCATCATGATCAGCGAGCTGACCACGTTGAACGCCGCCACCAGGATGATCAGCGTCAGGATAAGGAACATCACGTTCTGCTCGACCTGGATCGCGGCGAAGAAGCTGTTGTTGGTTTGCTGCCAGTCCACGATGTTGACGTCCATGACCGGCTTGGACGCCCGGATCAGCCGCCCGATGGCGGGAGCCTGGTCGGGATCGCTGAGCTGCACCTCGATCTGGGACGCCTGGCCCGGCTTCTGGAAATAGATCTGCGCCGCCTCCAGCGGCAGGAACACGTAGCCGCTGTCGTACTCGTTCATGCCGACCTGGAAGATGGCGGCGACATCGTAGACCCGCACCCGGGGCACGGTGCCGAACGCCGTCGCCGCTCCCTGCGGCGAGATCACCGTGATATGGCCGCCAACGGTTAGGCCGAAGCGATTTGCGAGCGAGATGCCGACGGCGATCGCGTCCGGGCCGTGGAACGCGGCGAGCGAGCCGGCCAGGATGTGGTCGCTCACGGCACGCAGCTGCTCCAGGTCGGCCTGGCGGATCCCGCGGACGTAGCCGCCCGTGTTCACGCCGTGGTCGCTTTCCAGCAGCACTTGGCCGTCGACGACGGGGATGGCGGACACGACCCCCGGGATGGCTTTGATTTGCGCCACGTCCGCGTCGTAATCGGTGAGCGGCTGCCCGGCGCCGTAGACGCCGAGATGGCCGTTGAAGCCGAGGATGCGGCCGAGCAGGTCCGTCTTGAAGCCGCCCATGACCGACATGACGATGATGAGAGTGGCGACCCCCAGCGCGATTCCCACCAGGCTGAACCCGGCGATGACGGAGACGAACCGCTCCCCTTTCCGCGCACGGAGGTATCGGCCGGCGACGGCGCGTTCGAAGGGGCCGAACATCAAGGCTCCCCCTCCCGCAAGGGGAGCGGGCTTCTAAGCACCCCGCTCAAACCCCCACTTTCGCCAGCGCGTCCTCGACTGATAGCTCCAGGCGTTCGCCGCAGGCGCGGCGCTTCAGCTCGACGCGGCCGTTTGCGGCGCCGCGGGGGCCGACCACCAACTGCCAGGGATGGCCCATGAGATCGGCGTCGGCAAACTTGACCCCGGCCCGCTCCTCGCGGTCGTCATACAGCGCGGCGGTGCCCAGCTTGGCATAGAGGGCCTCGCAGAGGGCGCCGGTCGCCGGGTCACCCTGCTTGAGGTTCAGGATCGCCGCGCGGAATGGCGCGATGCTGTCCGGCCAGATGATCCCGGCTTCGTCATGGCTCGCCTCGATCACGGCGCCGACCAGGCGGGAGACGCCGATGCCGTAGCTGCCCATCTCCGGTATCACGGCGGCGCCATCGGGTCCGGCGACCGTCAGGCCCATCGGCTCGCTGTACTTACGGCCGAAGTAGAAGATGTGGCCGACCTCGATCCCCCTGCCCTCGCGGCGGCGATCCTCCGGCACGCGGGCCCAGGCCGCCTTGTCGTGCTTCTCGTCGGTCGCGGCGTATAGGCTGGTCATCAAGTTGTAGAAGCGCTCCATGTCGTCCGGCTTGGTGGGGTCGATGTCGGCGGTGAGCCAGTCCATGTCCTCGAACCCGGCGTCGAAGAACACGCCGCTCTCGCCCGTGGGGGCCAGGATAATGAACTCGTGGCTGAGGTCTCCGCCGATTGGGCCGGTATCGGCCACCATCGGGATCGCCTTCACGCCTAGGCGCTGGAAAGTCCGCATATAGGCCAGCATCATGCGCCGGTAGCTCAGCACGGCGCCCGCATAGTCCAGGTCGAAGCTGTAGGCGTCCTTCATCAGGAATTCGCGCCCGCGCATCACGCCGAAGCGGGGGCGCACCTCGTCCCGGAACTTCCACTGGATGTGGTACAGCATCTGCGGCAGCTCGCGGTAGGACTTCACGGACTGGCGCATCAGGTCGGTGATCATCTCCTCGTTGGTGGGTCCGTACAGCAAGTCCCGCTCGTGACGGTCGCGGATTCGCAGCATCTCCGGGCCGTAAGCGTCGTAGCGGCCGGATTGCCTCCAGAGGTCGGCGGGTTGCACGGTCGGCATCAGCACTTCCTGGCAGCCGATCGCGTCCTGCTCCTCGCGCACTATCTGGCCAATGTTGCGCAACACACGCAGCCCCGTAGGCAGCCATGCGTAGATGCCGGCCGCGGTCTGCCGCACCAGCCCGGCCCGCAGCATCAACCGGTGCGAGGCAATCTGCGCCTCGGCGGGCGTCTCCTTCATGGTGGGCAGCAGGGAGCGGGACAGGCGCATCAGGGACAAGCTCCAGGGAGGCGGCGGACCCTACAGGCCACGCCGGGTGACACGCAACTTGCCTTCCGGCGACCTGCGTCGATGCCGCACGGAGCGAACCCAACTGCTGCCACGGGAGTCCAACCCGGTCGAATATCGATCTAACGTTGGCTGATTGTCAGGGGATTGCTGCGCCGCAGCACTGCAGGACGCAACAAGTTTTCAACTTCACTGTGCTGGCATCGTAATATGCGTGACACCGGAAGTGGAAACCCGTAAAAACAAAAGAAGGCCCGCGCACCAAAAGGCGCAGCGGGCCAAGTTTAGGGAGGAAACGCCAGTCACACGGCAGGAGGAGGGAAACCCTCTTCCTGACGTGATGATCGAGCCAGGCGGGTCCGAAAACCACAAAATAATGTCAGAGCCGCAGCGGTTTTTTGCACTCAGAGACAATTTTTGCCTGAGTTTTAACCAGGACTGACTTTCAGCCCGTTTCCTGTTCAATCGTCGTGCATCCCCGCGGCCATCTCGCGGAAGCTCACGTAGGGGCTGTGGATCAGCGCCACGCTCCCCGCCCAGATTACGGCGGACACAAGGGTCGTGGCGACAACCTTGCGCAGTAGAAGAGGGCGCTCGGGGGCACCCCGCCACCCGCCTGAGTCCTCATCCGCGTCGGCGACCGGGCGGGTGCCGAACGGCAGCACGGCGAACAGCACGGTCCACCAGATCAGCGCATAAAGCACGGCGGCAGTGAACCAGCCCATCGGACCTCCTTGGTCATGGCCGTGCGGGCTCCCCCTTGCGTGTACGGGGAGCCCGGCGTCAGCCCCGCTCAGACACGGAGCAGATGCACATCCACCAGTGGCCGCTTCTGCAGCCGCCGGCCGAGGGCACGGCGCAGCGCCGCCTTGGCCGCGTCCAGGAGCGCCGCATCGTCCTTGCGGAGTGCGTCCGGAAGGTCGTCGAACGCCACGGCGAACTCCCGCGTCACGCGTTCGCTCTCGCTGTCCTCCGGTTCGAACAGGCCGGGGGCACTGATCTTGGGCTGGCCGATCAGGTCGCCCTCCTCGTCCACCGCCACGCTGGCCAGCACGATGCCGTTGAACAGCATGCGCCGGCGCGCGGCCATGACACCGCCGCTGAGCGGAACCAGCCGGTTGCCGTCCAGAACCAGCCGCCCGACGGGTGCGGAGTCGATCACCTCGGGGCGATTGCCGGTCAGGCTGAGCACGTCGCCGTCCTCGAGCATGATCGGCGTCGACCCGGCCTCCTTGGCCAGCGCCGCATGGGCGGACAGATGCCGCCACTCGCCGTGCACCGGCACCGCGTAGGTCGGGCGCACCATGGCGTACATGCGGCGCAACTCGTCGCGCGCCGGGTGGCCGGAGACGTGGACCATGTGGTCGTCCGCCGTCATCAGCTTCACGCCGCGGCGAATCAGGTTGTCCTGCACGGCGCCGATGGCCCGCTCGTTGCCGGGAATGACCCGGCTGCTGAACACCACCGTATCCCCCTTGCCGAGGGCCACGTTGCGGTGCGTGTCGCTGGCGATGCGGGCCAGCGCGCTGCGCGCCTCGCCCTGGCTGCCGGTGACGAGGATAAGCAGGTGGTCATCCGGCACCACTTCCATCGCGTCCTCGGGCACGAACTCCCGCACATCCTTCATCATGCCGCACTCGCGCGCCGCCATCTCGATGTTGCGCAGCGAACGGCCGACCAGGGCGACCGACCGCCCGGCATCCTGGGCGGCGAGCGCGATGCTCTCGACCCGTGCCACGTTGCTGGCGAAGCAAGTGACGGCAACCCGGCCCCGCATCGGGCGGATCAGCGCAGCCAGGCTCTCACGGACTTCGCGCTCGGAGCCGGAATGGCCCTCCACCATCGCGTTGGTGCTGTCGCACACGATCGCCAGCACGCCCTCGTCGCCGAGCGCCTCGAACGCGGCCTCGTCCGTGGGCGGGCCGACCATCGGGTGCGGGTCGAGCTTGAAGTCGCCGGTGTGCAGGATCGTGCCGTAGGGCGTGCGGATCACCAGGGCCTGCGATTGCGGCACGGAGTGGGTGACGCCCATGAACTGCAGCCGGAACGGCAACAGCTCGAACTTACCGCCGGGCTTGACGACGGTGATCTTGGCTTCGCCCTGCAACCCGACCTCCCCCAGCTTACGGCGCAGCACGGAGGCGGCGAACGGGGTGGCGAAGATCGGGCAGCGGAGTTGGCGCCACAGATGCGCCACGGCGCCGAGATGGTCCTCGTGCGCGTGGGTGATGACGAGGCCGACCAGGCTGTCCCGGCGGTCCGCGATGAATGCCGGGTCCGGCATCATGACGTCCACTTCGGGGTTTTCCGCACCGCCGAAGCCGATGCCGCAGTCGACGGCGAGCCACCGCCCGTTGCAGCGATACAGGTTGAGGTTCATGCCGATCTCACCCGTCCCGCCCAGGGGCAGGAAGGCCAGATCGTTGGTTAATGCATCCAAATCAGTCGCTTTCTATGGATCTCGTGCGGTCTCTCGGCAATGTGGGAGCGGAATTGCGCTCCGCCAACAGCCGGAGCCCGTCAAGGGTCAGATCGGGGTCGATCTGGTCGATGATGGTGGTACCCTCGGAAAACAGTGGCGCCAGCCCCCCGGTCGCGAGGACCTTGAGCGGCGCGTCGAACTCGGCCTTGATCCGGGTCGTGAGGCCCTCGATCATGCCGATGTAGCCCCAGTAGAGCCCGGATTGCATGGCAGGGACAGTGGCGCGGCCGATCACCGCCTGTGGCCGGCCGATGCCGATGCGCGGGAGGCGGGCCGCCGCCTGGTGCAGCGCCTCGATCGACAGGTTGATGCCGGGCGCGATGGCGCCGCCGATATAGGCGCCGTCGCGGTCCACGACGTCGAACGTGGTGGCGGTGCCGAAATCGATCACCATCAGCGGTCCGGCGTAACGCTGGTGAGCCGCGAGCGCGTTTAACAGGCGGTCCGCGCCGACTTCGGCGGGGGTGTCCACCTTGATCTCGAAGCCCCAGTCGAGGCTTGAGCGGGCAACCAGCGGTTCCACGTTGAACCAGTCGCGGCATAGGCGGCGGAGGTGATACAGGGCCGCGGGCACCACGGTGCCGATAACGGCGCGGCTGACGAGGGCCGGCTTGATGCCGCGATGCTCGAGCAGGGTCAGTAGCCAGACGGCATACTCGTCCGAGGTGCGCTGCGCGTCGGTCCGGATGCGGAAGATGCCGCGCCACTCGGTCCCGTCATGCACGGCAAAGACGATGTTGGTGTTGCCGGCGTCTACGACGAGCATCATCGCGCGGATACCCGAGTGGGCAACAGGCGGGCGGGGTTGCCGGCGACCGTCGCGCCCGCCGGCACGTCCCGCGTGACCACGCTGCCGGCGCCGATCACGGCGTCGGCTCCGATGGTGACACCCGGCAGGATGATGGCACCGCCGCCGATCCAGGCGAAGGCGCCGATATGGACCGGGCGGCCGAACTCCAGGCCGGCGCGGCGCTGCGCCGGG
>CAXSEK010000014.1:0-14675 GCA_964235625.1 uncultured Acetobacteraceae bacterium | reverse complement strand
GGGGTATTCGTCGATCATGGTCGGCGCCCGCTCCGGCGGCACGTCCACCGCGCGGAGGGAGCCATGGCGCACGGTAACGTCCCCCACCGCCTCGCCGCCCTCGGTGCGCGTGCCTGTGACGGTCAGGTCCGCCCCCATCTCCCGCAACGTCGCGAACAGGCCCGTGCGGAGCGGGTTCAGCCCGACCCCGGTCAGCGTCACCACGGAGCCCGGCACGATCAGCGCGGCGACCAGCGGAAAGGCGGCGGAGGACGGGTCACCCGGCACCACCACGTCCCGCGCGCGCAATTCGGGCTGGCCGGTCAGCACGATCACGCGCTCCGGCCCGTCCGGCAGCACGGCCACTTCGGCGCCGAAATGGCGCAGCATGTTCTCGCTGTGGTCGCGGGTGGCGGCCGGCTCCTCCACCACCGTCTGCCCGCGCGCGTTCAGCCCGGCGAGCAGGATGGCCGATTTCACCTGCGCCGAGGCGACTGGCAGGCGGTAGTGGATCGGCATCGCGTCCGCCGCCCCCTGCACGGCCAGCGGCAGCCGCCCGCCCTCGCGCGCCACGAACCGGGCCCCGCACAGCTCGAGGGGCTCGGTCACCCGGCGCATCGGGCGGCGGCGCAGGCTGGCATCCCCGGTCATCACCGCGAACAGGTCATGGCCGGCGAGCATCCCCGCCAGCAGCCGCGCAGCGGTGCCGGAATTACCCATGTCCAGCACGTCCGCCGGCTCTGCCAGCCCGCCGACGCCCCGGCCCGCCACGTGCCAGATCCCGTCCGCGTGGCGGATGTCGGCGCCCAAAGCACGCATCGCGGCGGCAGTGCGCAACACGTCCTCGCCCTCCAGCAAGCCCTCGATGCGTGTCTCGCCGACCGCCAGCGCCGCGAACATCAGCGCGCGGTGGCTGATGGATTTATCGCCGGGTACGGCGATGCGGCCCTGTAGCGGGATGGCCGGGCGGCGCGCGACGAGGGGCTGGGGCTGGGTCATCAGGCGGCGCGCTTAGCAGGGGGGGACCGGTTTGGATAGCGGCCCGTTTGACAGCGGAGCGTCAGGGTGGCATGGGGCGCGCCCTCCGGCGTATTTCGCCCGACGACGTAAGGATTGGCTCTGCATGGCGAAGCCCGAACTCGGCACCAAGCGTGTTTGCGTCGCTTGCAGTGCTAAATTCTACGACCTGCAGAAGACTCCGGCGATCTGCCCGAAATGCGGCACCGAGCAGCCGGCGGACGTGCCGCGCCCCCGTCGCGCCGGCGGCAATGTGGTCGAGGACAAGCGCCCGAAGAAGCCGCCCGTCGCGGATGACGCCGATGTCGAGGTAGAGGCCGTGGAGGACGACGCCGAGGAGGACGTGCTGGAGGATGCGTCGGACCTCGAGGAAGACGCGGACGCCATCCCCGAGGAGATCGAGGTCGAGCCCGAGGCGGATGAACAGGAGCGGTAGGCTCCCAGGGCAATCGCATTTGCCTTCTCCCTCTCCCTTCCTTTACGGGTGAGAGCCGAGCGCGCACATACTGTGGGCTTGCGCGTGACCACCCCTTTCCTTTGGCCTCCTCCCACAAGGGAAGCGGAGTTGTACGGCGCAAATCCATGCACGGTGGCGCGTTGGCTTCGATGCGGAAGGGTCTCTCCCAGGAGAGGGAGAAGCGGTATCAGCTCAGAACGCGTGGCGGCTGCGCACTTCGCGTAAGACGGTCATGAGCATGATCTTCATATCGAAGCGGAGCGACCAATTCTCGATGTAGAACAGGTCACAGGCGACGCGCTGCTCGATTTGCTCAACCGTCGTGGTTTCGCCGCGCCAGCCGTTCACCTGGGCCCAGCCGGTGATGCCGGGCTTCACGCGGTGGCGCAGGGCGTATTGCTGGACGACCTCGGTGAACAGCTGGTCCGCCGCCTTCGTGTTGGGTGCGTGGGGGCGGGGGCCGACCAAGGACATCGTGCCGTTCAGCACGTTGAGCAATTGCGGCAGCTCGTCGATCGAAAGCTTGCGGATCACCCGGCCCACCCGGGTCACCCGCGGATCGTGCCGGGTGGTCTGCTGGTCCGCCAACAGGTCCGTCAACCGGTCGTGCATCGAGCGGAACTTGTAGCAAAGGAACATGCGGTTGTTGAAGCCCATCCGTGGTTGGCGGAACAACACGGGGCCGGGCGAGTCGAGCTTGATCAGCAGGGCCGTGACGAGCAGCACAGGTGAGAGGAGCAGGAGGGCCACCGCGCCCAAGCCGTAATCCAGCACCAGCTTCTCCAGCGCGCGCCAATCCTTCAGCGGCGCTTCCCGCACCGAGACGACGGGGTTGTTGCCGATGCCGTCGAACTGGTTGCGGGAGTATCGGAGGCCCGCGAGGTCCGTGGTGAGCACGATGTCGGCCACCGTGCTGCCCAACTGGTCCATGATGACCTTGATACGCTCCACCGCGCTGAGCGGCAGGGCGACGACGATGATGTCCACCGGCTCCTCGCGGGAGCGCGCAACGAGGTCCTCCACCGTCCCACGCACGGCGACCCCAAGCTGGCTGGGCGGCACGCGAGCGTGGCGGTCGTCATAGAGGCCGACGATGCGGAACCGGTTCGGCTCGTCCTGCAGGCGCTCGATGAACTCGCGGCTGAACGGCCCGACGCCGACGATGGCGATCTTGCGGGCCAACCGGCCGGCTGCCTCCCACCGGCGGATCGTCCGGATCAGCGGATAGCGGCTGGCACCCAGGAGCAGGGCGGCCGTGGCGGCCCAGGCGAGCGGCCAAATCCGGACCGGCAGTTGGCCATTGTAGAACACGAACAGGCAGCCGACGAGGCAGAAGACGCCCAGCAGCAACGGCTTGATCATGAGCCTCAGTTGGGTCGCGACCGACATCAGCGCGCCGCGGGCATAGGCCGATTCCCGGGCGAGCGCCAAGCTGGTGCCGATCGCACCGGTGATCGCCGCGACCTCGATCGGGCCCTCGACCTCCTGCCCGTAGAGCCAGGCCACGAACGCGGTCGCGACAAGACCTGCAACCCCGAGAAGTAGCAGGTCGAGCACGCGCATGAACCCGATGAAGACCGGGAACGAGATCGTTTCCGCTGCATGCAGCGGGCGGTCCAACACGTCAGACACAATGGCCGTCCTCGGCGCTGATGGGGGGGAAGCTGGCGTCAGTGAGCATGTCACCCCCAAGTTGTCCGACAAAGGTTAAGATCCGGCTTAGGCCGCCGCGGACGCACGGCAGGCAACCCGGCGCGAACCGGACCGTTGTGCCGGCTCACGCCAACGACGGAGCTATTTCATGCCCTTCACCAAGGCGGTCGACGGGACGGAGCTGTTCTACAACGATTGGGGCAGCGGCAAGCCCGTCGTGCTGATCCATGGCTGGCCGCTCAATTCGCAGATGTGGGAGTACCAGGCGCCGGTACTCGCCGCCAATGGCTGCCGGGTGGTGGCGTATGACCGCCGTGGGTTCGGCAAGTCCGGCCAACCCTGGACCGGCTACGATTACGATACGATGGCAGACGACCTGCATACGCTCATGGAAGCGCTGGACCTGCGGGGGGCAACCCTGGTCGGCTACTCGATGGGCGGCGGGGAGGTGGCGCGCTACCTCTCCCGCCATGGCGCAGGGCGCGTGGCCAAGGCGGTGCTGCTGTCCGCCGTGACGCCGATGATGCTGAAGACCCCCGACCATCCGGATGGCGTGGATCAATCCGTGTTCGACAAGATCCTGGACGGGCTGGCGGCGGACCGGCCGAATTTCCTGGCCAGCTTTGGCAAACAATTCTTCGGTGCCGGCCTGCTGAACTTCACGGTGACGACCGAGATCCTGGAATGGGCGTTGTGGATGGCGATGGCGGCATCGCCCAAGGCCACGACGGACTGCGTGCGCGCCTTCTCCGCCACGGATTTCCGCCGTGACATGGCGGCGATCACCGTGCCGACGCTGGTGATCCACGGCACGTCGGACGCGACAGTGCCGATCGACGTCTCCGCCCGGGCGGCGGTGCAGATGATCCCCGGCGCGAAGATGATGGAGTACGAGGGCGCGCCGCACGCGACGTTCTTCACCGCCAAGGACCGGCTGAACGCGGACCTGCTGGCGTTCATCTTGTAGGTTGATGGTCCGTAGAAGGGACTAGAAGCCGGGGTCTCCGTAAGCTGGCGCCTGGGCACCCCGTCAATGCGCTGACAGCCACCGCGTCAGCTCGGCCTGGCTCGTGTTATGGATCGGGTTCGCGGCCGGGCCGATCAGGCGCAGGCCGACCGTCGGCGCGGCGTCTAGACGCGGTTGCAGGGCCAGGCTCAGATCGAGCGTGCCACCGGGCAGGTCGATAGTGCCGCTGGCCTCGCCCGTCCCTGCGGGACCGGACAGGGTGCCACCGGTCAGCGTCAGCAAGCCGCTGGCGGCGGTTCCCGCCATGTCGAGCGTGGCGAACGGCGTGGTGCCGTGGGACAGCGCGTCCGCGACAGCCGCCTGCAACGACGCCGCCTGCAACGACGCAGAGTCGCGTTCGCTGGCGGCATTTGCCGGCACACCCCGCAGCAGGTTCAGCAGCTCTCCGGCAGCGAAGCCGGTCAGCGTGCCGTTCGTCACCGTCGCGCGCACCGGCCCGTCCAGCCCGGCGAACAGGGCCGAGGCGCTGTAGCCGGCCGCCGCCAGGTCCGCCGACGCGTCCACCCGCCCGGCGGTCACATCGAGCGCCGTACCGAACACGGGGCCGGCCAGCAGCACACCAGCCAGGTGGCCGGTGGCGTGCAGGCGCGGCAGGCCGGCCGTCTCCAGCGTCAACGCTCCGGTCAGCGCGCCGCCTGCCAGGTGGGCGGCGACATCGTCCAGGTGAAGCACGCCACCTGTCACGACGGCCCGGGCGGAGGCGGCGTCCCCCTGGCCGCTACCGTTCCAGAGCAGGTGCGCCGTCCGGATTGCAAGATCGGCGTTGCCGGCGCGCAGCACGTCCAGATCGAGCGGGTTGGTGGACCGGAGATAGGGCAGCGGCAGCGGCAGCGCATCCATGTCGAGTGCGCCCGTGAGCATCGGCAGGCCCGTCTCCGGCCAGGCGAGTGCGACATCCCCCCGGCCGCGCAGCTCGCCCGCGGACAGGACGAAGCCGCCCAGCGCCACCCGGTCCGCAGCCAGGTCCAGACCCGTCTGCAACGAGAGCGATCCGTCGCCGAGCCAGTCGGCCAGGCCGGCCAGGCCCAGTGAGGAGAGCAGGCGCGGCATCCCCGGGTGGTGCAGCAGGACCGACCCGGCCCAGTGCCGGCCCGCCAGGTCCCACTTGCCATCCGCCCGCAGCCGGGCATCCGCCAGCTCCACGCGCGCCTGCGTGACCCAGGCGCCGTAGGGACCGGTGGCGGCGATGTCCAGCATCACCGGTCCGCGGAACAGCGGCCGGGCGAACTGCCAGGCCGCTGGCAGGCGGTCGCCGAGCGGCTCGGCATGGGCGAGCTGCACCGCCAACGCGCCGTTGCCGATCCGTGAGGACGCATCCAGGCTGCCGGACAGCACCGCCGACACGCCCGGCCCGGCAATCGCGGCATGGCGCAGGTCGATCGTGCCGCCATGCGCGCTGCCATCCACCACCGCCTGGTCGAGCACCGTGCCGTGCCATACGGGGTGGCTGGCGGTGAGGGTGACATCGGCGTCGAACCCGGCGGCCCAGCGTGCGATGGCGGCCAGCTGGGCAGAGCCTTGCGCCAAGTCCGCCGGGATATCCGGCAGCCAGCGGTCCAGCACGGGCCCGGCCAGCTGGAGGTCGGCCGCCACGGCCGGGCGCGCGCCGCCGTGCAAGGCCAGCGTGCCGGTGAGTGGCACGCCATCCACATCGCCTTGCAGCCCATCGAACGCCACGCCGTCATCGCCCGCCTGGACGGTCGCGGCGAGGCTCGCGGTATGCAGGGCGCCGAACGGTAGGGCGTCCAGCAGCGCCGGGGCGTGCGGCCGCAGCCAGGCCAGGGTCTGGGGGACGTCCGGCGCGGCCAGCCGGGCGGCGCCGTCGAAGCGGTTGCCGTTCAGCATGCCGGCCAGCTGCAACGACGCATCGCCGGGCAGTGCCACCTGGGCCTCGCGCAGGGTCACGCTGCCGCCGGTCAGCTCGAACCCGGCGCGCAGCCGGCGCAGGGTGCCGCCGGCGAGGGGGGCCGTCTCGGCGGACAGATCGATCCCGGTCGGCAGCGCCACTGCTCCGCCGTGCAGCAGCGGCGACAGCCAGGCATCCAGGTCCAGCCGGTTGGTGGCGAGCGCCGCATCCAGCCGGAGCTGCGGCAGCAGGCGCAGCGCCACCGCCCCCCGCGCGGGGGAGCCGCCGATCGTGAGCGCCAGTTCGTCGGCCACCAGCAGGCCGCTGCCCGCCACCAGCCTTCCGTCGGCGTTCCAGGCCTGCGACGGGGCCGGCAGCAGCAGCGAGAGGTCCGGCCCGCGCCCGGTGATGCGGCCGGACACGCTGCCATCGGCGGCCACCTGGCCGGTTAGCGCGCCGCCGGTGCCCACGCCGGCGCCTTGCCCGTCCAGGCTGATCGCGACTGTGGCGGACCCGTCGGTCCCCGCCCGCCCGAGCCGGCCGGTCATGCGCCACGGCCGGCCCAGCACCGTGGCGAGCCCGGCAGCGGACAGCGCCGTGTCCGGGCCACCGGCCGAGAGGTCGCCCGAGATGCCGGTGATGCGCAGCCCGCCCAGCAGCAGCGTGCTGTCCTCCAGTTGCGCATGCAGGCCCGTCGGCGGCGGCGTGCCGCGCAGGGTGAACCCGGCGAGCGGCCAGGGCAGGCTGATCCGGGCGCCCTGGAACACCACGTCCTGCGGCTCCACCCGGCCGGTCAGCAGCGCCAGCAGGCCGACGCGGATGCGCAGTTCCGCCACGGCGGCTGCGGCACCGTCCCCCGTGTCGGCGATGGTCACGTCCCCGGCGCGCAAAATGGCCTCGGGCAGCAGCGAGAGCCGGATCGGCCCCGTGATCTGCACCGGGCGGCCGATGCCTGTGGAGGCGACGCGCTCGACGGTGGCGCGGTAGCGGTCCCAGTCCAGGAGCCGCGGCACCTGCCAGGCCGCAAGCAGCGCCAGTGCGATCAGCAGGCCGAACGCGGCAGCGGCGATCCGGAGCAGCCGCATGCGTCAGGCCCGCCCGGGGGCTATCGGACCCGTCATGCGGGTGGGGGTGTGCCCCAGCCGCCGCCGCCGGGAGTGGCGATGGTGAACACGTCGCCGGCGGCCATGTCCGCGCTGTCGGTTCCGGTCAGCACAGTGCGCGTGCCATCCGCCCGGTCCACCCATTGCTCGCCGGGCAGCCCGGGGGCGCCGCCCGCCATACCGAACGGCCCCTCGCTGCGGCGGGAGGCAACGATCACCGCCTGCATCGGCGCGAGGAAGCGGATGCGGCGGATCGCCCCATCGCCGCCGGGCCAGGCGCCGTCGCCGCCGGAGGAACGGCGGATGCTGAACTCCTCGAGGCGCACGGGGTAGCGCAGCTCGAGCACCTCGGGGTCGGTCATGCGGGTGTTGGTCATGTGGGTCTGGATGGCGGAGGCGCCGGGAAAGCCGGGCCCAGCGCCGCCGCCGCCGCCGATCGTCTCGTAATACTGCTGGGTGTCATTGCCGAACAGGAAGTTGTTCATGGTGGCTTGGCTGCAGGCGGCCGCGTTCAGGGCCCCGAGCAGCGCGTTGGCGACTGCCTGGCTGACCTCGGTGTTGCCGGCGACCACGGCCGCGCCGGGTTCCGGCGAGAGGAACGTGCCGGGCGGGATGACCAGGTGCAAAGGCACCAGGCAGCCGTCGTTCAGCGGGATGGCCGTGCCGACCAGGCAGCGGAAACAGTAGAGCACGACGGCGCGGGTGACCGCGGGTGGGGCGTTGAAGTTCCCGGGGCGCTGCGGCCCGGTGCCGGTGAAATCCACCGTGGCGCTGCGGGTGGCGGCGTCCACCGTCACTGCGACGCGCAGGGGGGAGCCGTCATCCATCGTGTAGGCGAACGCGCCGTCCGGCAGGCGGTCGAGCACGCGCCGCACGCTCTCCTCCGCGTTGTCCATCACGTGGCGCATGTAGGCTGCGACGGTGTGCCAGCCGTAACGCTGCACCACGCGGGCCAATTCCTGCACGCCGCGTTCGTTGGCGGCGACCTGCGCCTTGATGTCGGCCACGTTGGTGTCCGGCGAGCGGGCGGGATAGCGCGCACCGGTCAGCAAGGCGCGGAACTCCGCCTCGCGGAACTGCCCGGCGGCGACGAGCAGGAAATCGTCGATCACCACGCCCTCCTCCTCGAGCGTGTGGGAGTGCGGCGGCGTCGAGCCTGGCGTGATGCCGCCGATGTCGGCGTGGTGGCCGCGGGAGCCGACGAAGAAGCGGATATGCTGCCCGTCCGCATCGAACACAGGGGTGATGACGGTAACGTCCGGCAGGTGAGTGCCGCCGTTATAGGGGTTGTTGAGCGCCACGACGTCCCCGGGACGCAGGGTGGTGGCGCGGTGCTTGAGGACGGTGCGGACGCTCTCGCCCATGGCGCCGAGATGGACGGGCACGTGGGGGGCGTTGGCGACCAGGCGGCCCTCGGCGTCGAAGATGGCGCAGGAGAAGTCCCACCGCTCTTTGATGTTGACCGAGAGCGAGGTGTTGGCCAGCACGATGCCGGTCTGCTCGGCGACGTTGGTGAACAGGCTGTTGAACAGTTCCAGCAGGACGGGGTCTGGCGTATTTGCCGCTCCCTCGGAAATTGAGACTTGGGCGCGCTGGGTGCGCCGGAGCAGCATGTGGTTGAGTTGGGTGATCTCCGCCGCCCAGCCGGGCTCGACCACCGTGGTGGCGTTGGCTTCGCGAATCAGGGCCGGGCCCGGCACCCGGTCCTCGGCGAGCAGGGCGGTGCGTTCGAACACGGGGGTGGTGTGCTCAGCGCCGCCAGTCCAGATCATGACGTGGTCCACGGGTTCGGGCGCGCCCGCAGCGCGGGACGGCAAGGCCGCTTCCGCCACGGGCTCCCCGGCGGCAATGGCCTCGACGGCCACGGCTTCCACCACCAGCCCGCGCCCGGGGGTCGCGAAGCCGAACCGGGCGCGGTGCGCGGCCGTGAAATCGTCCCGCAGCGCCGGCCCGAGCGGCACTTCCAGCGCCGCCTGCGTGCCGGCGTAGCGGACATGCGCCCGGCGTTCCACGCGGATGGCCGACGGGTCGGCACCCTGTCCCGCCAACGCTGCGGCCGCCTCTGCCGCGAGCTGGTCCGCGACATCGTCCAGCGCCGCATTGTCGTCGGTGAACGCGCGCTCGACCGCCTGCTCGCGCAGCACCGCCTGATCCGCCAGCCCCATGCCGTAGGCCGAGAGCACGCCGGCGAAGGGGTGGATGAAGACCGTCTCCATACCCAACTCGTCCGCGACCAGGCAGGCATGCTGGCCGCCGGCACCGCCGAAGCATTGCAGGGCGAAGCGGGCGGCGTCGTGCCCCTTCTCCAGCGAGACCTGCTTAATCGCGTTGGCCATGTTGGCGACGGCGATGCGCAGGAAGCCCTCCGCTACGGCCCGCGCGTCCTGGTCCGGCACCAGGGCGGCGAACTTCTCGCGCACCACGGCCGCGTCCACGGCCTGGTCCGCGCCGGGTCCGAAGATCGCGGGGAAATGCGCCGGCTGGATCTTGCCGACCATGACGTTGGCGTCCGTCACCGTCAGCGGGCCACCGCGGCGGTAGCAGGCAGGGCCCGGGTCCGCTCCGGCGCTGTCCGGGCCCACCTGGTAGCGCGTGCCGTCGAAATGCAAGATGGAGCCGCCGCCCGCCGCCACCGTGTTGATCGCCATCATCGGCGCCCGGATGCGCACGCCGGCCACCGCCGTCTCGAACGCCCGCTCGAACGCGCCGTCGTACAGCGCCACGTCGGTGGAGGTGCCGCCCATGTCGAAGCCGATGATGCGGTCGAGCCCAGCCGCCTCCGCCGTGCGCGCGGCGCCGACGATGCCGCCGGCCGGGCCGGAGAGGATCGCGTCCTTGCCGCCGAAGCAGGACGCTTCGGCCAGGCCGCCGTTGGACTGCATGAAATACAGCTTCACACCGGGCAGCTCGGCCGCCACCTGGTCCACGTAGCGGCGCAGGATGGGCGACAGATAGGCGTCCACCACCGTGGTGTCCCCGCGCGGTATCAGGCGCAGCAGCGGCGAGGTGGCGTAGCTGGCGGAGACCTGGGTGAACCCGGCCTCCCGCGCCAGTCCGGCCAGGCGTTGCTCGTGAGCGGGATACTTCCAGGCGTGCAACAGCACGATGGCGCAGGCGCGAATGCCGTCCGCCACGGCGTGCGCGAAGGCGGCGCGCGCGGCGGCTTCGTCCAGCGCCTCGATCTCGGCGCCGTCCACGCCGACCCGGCCGCCCACTTCCACCACCCGCTCGTGCAGCAAGGCGGGCAGGCGGACGTTCAGGTCGAACAGGCGGGGGCGAGCCTGGTTGCCGATGCGCAACGCATCCGCGAAGCCGCGTCCTACGACCAGCAGGGTGCGTTCGCCGCGCCGTTCCAGCAGCGCGTTGGTGGCGACGGTGGTGCCCATCTTCACCGCGTCGATCTTGCCCGGCGGGATCGGCGCGTCCGCGTCCAGGCCCAGCACGGCGCGGATGCCGGCGACGGCGGCGTCGCGGTAGCGGCCGGGGTTCTCGCTCAGCAGCTTGTGCGCGGTGAGCGCGCCGTCGGGGTCGCGGGCGACGATGTCGGTGAAGGTGCCGCCACGATCGACCCAGAACTGCCAGCCTGCCATCCGCACACTCCCCCGCGGCACATGACACGCAGGCCCCAGCCGGGCCAGCGAAAACATGGTTGCTGTTTCGCTGGTAAAGCCAGAACGGAATACCGGGTGGAACCCCATGTGCATGGTGGCGGCACCGATGGGCAACACGAGCTCGGCGCCTGCTGTCGTTGGATGAAGCTGCTACGGCCCACGCTGCCGGCCTGGGTGAGCTTGCCGCAGGACAAGCCGTTGTGCACATGGCCGAGCAATGATCGGAAACGTGGTAGGATGCCGTTGACACCCGACCAGGAGCAGCTGGAACACGATTTGAGGATAAGGCAGATGAGCACAAACATCGAGCAGATGAACCAAAACATCGACAAGATGCGTGCTGATATGAGGGCGGATGCCCGCCGCATAGCATGGCAAACTTTCAGCGCCCTCACTGCCGCCTTCGCAGCCGGTGTAGGTGGACTGGCGCTCGTGCTAAACTACCTGTCCCATCACTGACGACGACTCGACTTTGGACGAGATTTGGTCCTTCGAACAGCAATTACGCCCTCACTGCGCTGAAGGCTGGCGCTGTGCCGGACAAAGACATCGCCCGGCACGAACCCCGGCACGCTCTCCTTGCAACCCGGGAGCGGTCAAGGTGCTGGTCTAAGGCTACAGCCGCGCCTCGCCGCGTGATACGCTCCTGGCTATGGGATATTGGGGCAAGCTCCTCGGCGGCGCCGCCGGGCTGGTGATGGGGGGGCCGTTCGGGGCCGTGATGGGGGCTGCCCTGGGCCATGCCGCCGACCAGGGCGCCTTGCCGCGCATGAAGATGGGCAGCGGCTTCGGCCTGAACCCGGCGCGCGTCGCGGCCATGCTCGGCGGGCGGGACCAGCTGTTCGCGCTGGGCGTCGTCGTGCTGTCGGCCAAGCTCGCCAAATGCGACGGCGTCGTCACTCGCGAGGAGATCGACGCCTTCAAGCGCCAGTTCCGCATCCCGCCGGAAGCGGTGCGGGACGTCGGCCGCATGTTCGACGCCGCACGGGACAGCTCCGAGGGGTTCGAGGCCTATGCCGGGCAGCTCGGCGACGCGTTCGCCGACGCGCCCGGCGTGCTGGAGGACGTGCTCGCGGCGCTGTTCGCCATCGCGCGCGCCGACAAGGAGATCAACGGCCGGGAGATGGACTTCCTGCAGCGCGTGCATCGCCGCTTCAACCTCGGGCCGACCGCCTGGGACCGTGCCCGCGGTGCCGCCCCCCGCTTCCGCCCCGAGCCGACGGACGATGCCTATGCCGTGCTCGGCGTGCCCCGGACGGCGAGCGACGACGAGGTGCGCGCCGCGTGGAAGACGCTGGTGCGCGCCAACCATCCGGACAGCCTAGCCTCCCGCGGTGTCCCGGCGGAGTTCATCGCCAGCGCCACCGACAAGGTTGCCGGGATCAACGCCGCTTGGGACCGGATCAAGCGCGAACGGGGGTTGTGAGGCGGTCGCCTCTCGCCGCTTGACCCACGGCACCCCGGCGCGCACACACACCGGGTCAGGCGGCTGGACGGCCGCTGCCTGTCGCTCGCCACTCTCGGTGGGCGATGGGTGGAGGAAAGTCCGGGCTCCACGGGAAAGCGGTGCCGGCTAACGGCCGGCGGGGGCGACCCCAGGGAAAGTGCCACAGAAAACAAACCACCCGCGTGGCTAAGCGGGCCAGGGTGAAACGGGGCGGTAAGAGCGCACCGCGCCCCTGGTGACAGGGGCGGCAGGGTAAACCCCACCGGGAGCAAGACCGAATAGGGGTGGCCGGCGGCACCGTGAGGTGGACGCGGGGGCGTTCCCGCCCCGTCACCCGGGTTGGTCGCGCGAGGCGTGCGGCGACGCACGTCCCAGAGGAATGGCCGTTCAATGCCGCAAGGCACGGACAGAACCCGGCTTACAGGCCGCCTGACACCTCCTTTCGGTTCAAGCAGAACAAAGCAAGAAACTTAATCAATTCCAACTAGCTACGGCGCGACGCTGTGTCCTCCCGGTAACTGACTCGTGAAAACGCAATCAAGGTCGGTATAAACAAGTAATTCCCATCCGATCCCTTTGACGCCCCATAAGCGCCCATGTTATCCCATGATATCCCATAACGGGGGCGGCAGGGTCTGCCCCCATTGCAGGTCGAGGGGGTTCGCCGGGCCGCAATGAACCAGTTCCTGGGCACGCATCAAAACCGGCTGGACGCGAAGGGGCGGGTCTCCGTCCCTGCACCGTTCCGCACGGTCCTGCGCGCAGGGCTGGACAACGACGGGCCGGTCACGCTCATCCTGCGGCCATCCCACAAGCACGCCTGCATCGAGGGCTGGCCGACAGCGAAGTTCGAGGCGCTCGCGGCACCACTGAACAGACTCAACCAGTTCAGCGATGCGCATGAGGACATGCGGGCTGCCCTGTATGCCGACGCCTACCCGGTCGAAGCCGACAAGGAGGGGCGGATCATGCTCGGGGACGATCTGGTCGGGCATGCCGGGCTATCGGGCCAGGTCGCCTTCATGGGCCTAGGCGACATCTTCCAGATCTGGGACCCGGCCGCCGCCAGGGCGCGACGCGAGGAAGCCCGCAACGGCGCCCGGTTGCGCGAACTCAGCCTGCCCGGAGCGGTTGCCGCATGAGCCACCTCCCGGTCATGCTGCCCGAGGTTCTGCATGCCCTCGCCCCGCGGGACGGCGCCACCTACCTGGACGCCACGTTCGGCGGCGGCGGCTATGCCTCGGCCCTCCTCGCCGCAGCGGATTGCACGCTCTGGGCGATCGACCGCGATCCGGACGCGATTGCCCGGGGTGCCGCCCTGGCCGAACGCTTCCCCGGCAAGCTGCACCTGCTGCACGGCTCCTTCGCCGACATGCTGACCCTGCTCGCCAGCCATGGCGTGCAGCGTCTGGATGGCGTGGTGATGGATCTCGGCCTCTCCTCCTTCCAGATCGACGACCCGGCGCGCGGCTTCTCCTTCCGCAGCGACGGCCCGCTCGACATGCGGATGGACCGTGCCGGGCCGACCGCCGCCGACCTGGTGGCAGGCCTGGGCGAGGCCGAACTGGCCGACACACTGTATGAGTTGGGGGAGGAGCGCCTGTCCCGCCGCATCGCGCGCGCGATCGTGCAGGCGCGCGCAGAGACCCCGGTCACCACCACGGCGCAGCTCGCCGCCATCATCCGCCGCGTAGTGCCCAAGGACGCCTCCGGCATCGACCCGGCGACCCGGTCGTTCCAGGCATTGCGCATCCGGGTGAACGATGAGCTGGGCCAGGTCGAGCGCGCCCTGGCCCAGGCCGCCGCCCTGCTGTCTCCCGGCGGGCGGCTGGTGGTGGTGTCGTTCCACTCCGGTGAGGACCGGCTGGTCAAGCGCTTCATGACGGACGCCGCCGGCCGCCAACCGGCACCCTCGCGCCACGACCCGCGCGGGCTGTCCAGCCGGGAGCCGGCCGGCTACCGGCTGCTATCCGCCCGGGCTGGCCGCCCGACGGATGCCGAAATCCTCAGCAATCCTCGTGCCCGCAGCGCCAGGCTGCGTGCGATCGAACGTCATCCGGAGAGCCTGCCATGATTCGGCCGATGACCTGCTTGTCCCTGCTCGCAGCGCTCGGCGCGGGGCTGTACCTGTATCAGGAAAAGCACAACGCGCAGATGCTCGACCGCGAGATCAACCGCACGATCAAGCAGGCCGAGCAGGCGCGGGACCGGATCGGCCTGCTGAAGGCCGAATGGGCGCTGCTGAACGAGCCGGAACGGCTGCAAACGCTGGCCGGCCAGCACCTGCAGGGGTTGCAGTCGTTGCAGCCGGCGCAGTTTGCACGGCTGGCGGACCTCCCGGGCCGCATGCCGGCCCCGTCCGCCGTGCCGGTGAACACGGCACCGGTCGATGAGGCTCCGGCGCCGCTGGCGCTGCCGGCCGCACCGCTGGCGATGCCCGCTTCGCCAATCCGTGGTCCGGGCCCGGCAGCGGCGCAACCTGTCCCGGTGGCCATGGCCCGGCCCGCGGCGGCGGCCCTGATGGCCGCCGCCCGG
>CAXSEK010000013.1:0-14709 GCA_964235625.1 uncultured Acetobacteraceae bacterium | reverse complement strand
CTCGAGAAACGGTTTGGAGATACCGCATCGCTCAAAGGCGATACAGGCTACGGACACGCATGTACAACGGCCGCGGATGCGAAGAGGTAGGGCATGAGCACCGTTGCGGTAAAGACCGGCATCACCACGCACCGGCTCGAGCGGGGCCGGACGGTGTCCCGCTGGGTGCTTGCCAGCGTCTACTTCGCGGCGGGGGTGTTCCACATCGCGACGCCGGACACGTTCCTGCTCATCACGCCCGACTGGGTGCCGTATGCGCGGGAGGTGATCCTGGGAACCGGCGTATGCGAGCTGGCCGGGGCGGTCGGCCTGGTCACGCGGCGATTCCGTGCGGCGGCTGGCGTGGCACTCGCTTTGTATGCGGTGTGCGTCTACCCGGCTAACATCAAGCACGCGCTCGACGGCCTGCCAGCGGGTCAGGTGCAGCTCGGCTGGTGGTATCACGCACCCCGCCTGGCGTTGCAGCCGGTGCTGGTCTGGTGGGCGCTGTTCGCCGGCGAAGTCGTCACTTGGCCGTTCCGGCGCCGAACCCCCTAGCGATAGGTGTCAAGAGGACGACCGTCCTCTTGCGGGGTTTGGGGCAGAGCCCCAAGACCTTCCCATGCCCAGCGATTCCGTCCTCGACACCCCCCTAGCCGATGCCCTGAGCGAGCGCTACCTCGCCTACGCCCTGTCCACCATCATGTCCCGCTCCCTCCCGGACGTGCGGGACGGCCTGAAGCCGGTGCATCGCCGGCTGGTCTACGCGATGCACCAGTTGCGGCTGGACCCGACGGCCGGGTTCAAGAAATGCGCCCGCGTCATCGGCGACGTGATCGGCAAATACCACCCGCACGGCGAAGCCTCCGTCTACGACGCGCTGGTCCGCCTCGCGCAGGATTTCGCCGCTCGCTACCCGCTGGTCGAGGGCCAAGGCAATTTCGGCAATATCGACGGCGATAACCCGGCCGCCATGCGCTACACCGAGGCGCGGATGACGCTTGTCGCGCGCGCCATGCTGGACGGTATCGACGACGACGCGGTCGATTTCCGCCCCAATTACGACGGCGAGGAGAGCGAGCCCGTCGTCCTGCCCGGCGGCTTCCCCAACCTGCTGGCCAACGGCGCCGCCGGGATCGCGGTGGGGATGGCCACCTCCATCCCGCCGCACAACGCCGGGGAGGTGTGTGACGCCGCCCTCGCGCTGATCGCCGACCCGAGTGCGACCACCGCCGATCTGCTGCGCCACATGCCGGGGCCCGACTTTCCCACCGGCGGCGTGTGCGTGGAGGACCCGGCCGCGATTACGGCCGCTTACGAGACAGGCCGGGGCGGGTTCCGGTTGCGTGCTGCCTGGGTGAAGGAGGAACTGAAGCACGGCACGTGGCAGATCGTGGTCACGGAAATTCCCTACCAGGTGCAAAAGAGCAAGCTGATCGAGGCCGTCGCCGAGCTGCTGGAGGCCAAGAAGCTGCCGCTGCTGGGCGACATCCGGGACGAGAGCACCGAGCTGGTCCGCCTGGTGCTGGAGCCGAAGACGCGGGGGATCGAACCGGCCGCCCTGATGGAGACGATGTTCCGCGCCACCCAGCTGGAAACGCGCTTCCCGCTCAACATGAACGTGCTCACCGCCGACCGCACACCCGTGGTGATGGGCCTGCGCGGCGTGTTGCGCGCCTGGCTGGACCATCGCGGCGAGGTGCTGATCCGCCGTTCCCGCCACCGGCTGGGAGCGGTGGAGCGGCGGTTGGAGCTGCTGAATGGCTTCCTGACCGTGTTCCTCGACCTGGACGAGGTGATCCGAATCATCCGCGAGGAGGACGACGCCAAGGCCGGGTTGATGACCCGGTTCGGCATCAGCGACGTGCAAGCCGAGGCGATCCTCAACATGCGCCTGCGCTCCCTGCGCCGGCTGGAGGAAATCGAGCTGCGGCGGGAGCATGCGGCGCTGGAGAAGGAGAAGCGCGGCCTGAACGCCCTGCTGGGCAGCGAGAGCCTGCGCTGGAAGCGGGTCGCGGAGGAGATCGCGTCCGTCCGCAAGCAGTTCGGCAGCGGCCCGCTCGGAGACCGGCGGACCGTGCTGTCCGGCACGCCGGCCCCGGTGGACGTGTCCTTCGAGCAGGCGATCGAGCGCGAGCCGCTGACCGTCGTGCTGTCGGCGAAGGGCTGGATCCGGGCCGTGCGCGGCCATGCGGCGGACCCGAAGGAGCTGAAGTTCAAGGAAGGGGACGCGCTGCGGCTGATGCTGGCGTGCCAGTCCTCCGACCGGCTGTGCCTGTTCGGCACCAACGGCAAGGCCTACACCCTGCGCGCCGGGGAGCTGCCGCGGGGCCGGGGCGACGGGCAGCCGATCCGCCTGCTGGCCGAGATGACCAATGCGGATGATGTCGCGACGTTGTTCGTCTGGCAGGAGGGCGTGCGCTACCTGATCGCGTCCGCAGCCGGGCGTGGTTTCGTGGCCGAGGCGTCGGACCTGCTATCCGAGCGCAAGGGCGGCAAGCAGGTGCTGAACACCAAGCCCGGCGAGGAGGCGCTGCTGTGCATCCCGGCGGATGGCGACCACGTGGCCGCCGTCGGCGACAACCGCAAGCTGCTGGTGTTCCCGCTGGACCAGGTGCCGGTGCTGGGCCGCGGCGCGGGCGTGATCCTGCAGCGGTTCAAGGAGGGTGGCCTGAAGGACGCCAAGGTGTTCCGCCTGGCCGACGGGTTGACCTGGCGGCTTGGCGACAAGACCCGCACGGAGACGGTGCTGCGCGACTGGGTCGGCGAGCGGGGCCAAGCCGGGCGGATGCCGCCGAACGGGTTCCCGAAGAGCGGGAAGTTCAGCGGATGACGGTGGCGCGGCCGTTTGCTAGGCTGCGATCATGAACGTGGCTCTCCGCAAGCCGTGGACGCAGGACGAGTTCCTCGCCTGGGTGGTGCACCAGGAGGGGCAGTATGAGTTCGACGGCGTCAGACCGGTCGACGTGAATGGCGGCACCAACAGTCACGGCTTGATCATGCATAATCTGCACGCTGTCCTGCGAGCACAGCTTCGCGGAACACCTTTCCGGGTGCTCGGCCCGAATAATGGGGTGGAAACGTCGGATGGGGCAGTCCGCTATCCAGACGCGCTGGTCACAGCAGGCAAGCTGATCGGTAGCGGGCTGAAGGTGCCGGACGTTTTGGCGGTCTTCGAAATTCTCAGCCCGAGCACCAAGCGAGTAGATCGCACTCGCAAGGTGCGTGAATACGCGTCCGTCCCCACTATCCTCCGTTACGTTCTCATTGAGAGCACCGGCGTGGCGCTGAGTGTTTTGAGCAGGCGGGACGGATACGAGCCGTGGCAACCGGATACGACAATCAATCGGCAGGATACGATCCGGATGCCTGAGATCGGGACCACTATCCGGGTCGGCGATCTTTATGAGGACGTCGATCTTGAGCCTGGATCCGGCGATGAAGAGGCCAGTTCATAGACGTTGACGGCCCACCGCCAACCCGCGAGCATCCCCGCAACGGTCGGCAAACGGCCGCTGCGGAGGAACGCAACCGATGAAACGCACTCTTCTTGCCGCCTGTGCCGCCTTGTCGAGCGCTGGGGCGGCCAACGCGCAGCCGATCGAGATCGCGAAGCAGGGGTTTTTCTACGCCGGCGGGCAGCGGTCGGCGGATGGCAAGATCATCAACGACCAGATGTTCGTCGAGTATCAGATCCCAGCGCACCAGACCGCGCCGTATCCGATGGTCATGATCCACGGCAACTACCAGAACGGCACCAACTTCCTCGGCACCCCGGACGATCGGGAGGGCTGGGCGACCTGGTTCTTGCGCCATGGCTACGCCGTCTACGTGGTGGACCAATCTGCCCGCGGCCGCTCCAACTACGACCCGGTGGTGGACGGCCCCGCCACCATGCCGCCTGCGGAGGGGCTGCAGCGGCAGTTCACCGCGCCGCAAAACTACAAGCTCTGGCCGCAGGCGGTGCTGCACACCCAGTGGCCCGGCACCGGTCTCGCCGGCGATTCGGTGTTCGACCAGTTCCAGGCATCGCAGCAGGTCTCGCTGACCGACAACCCCCGCATGGATGCGATCAATCGCGCCGCCGGGGCGGACCTGCTGCGACGGATCGGCCCGTCCATCCTGCTCACGCATTCCCGCTCCGGCGCGATCGGCTGGGTGATCGCGGACGACGTGCCGCAACTGGTCAAGGGCATCGTCGCCGTGGAGCCCAGCGGCCCGCCGTTCATGGACGTCGTCCCCGTCGCCATGGGCGATCCGAAACCTGCCCGCCCCTGGGGGATCGCCTACGACCACCTCACCTTCGATCCGCCCATCACCGACGCGGCCGCCCTCGCCCCTGTGCGCGAGACGGCTGCCGCCGGGCCGGACCTGCTGGCCTGCTGGCTGCCCTCCGTGTCCTACAAGCTGCCGCATCTGGACGGCTTTCCGATCCTGGTGCTGACCTCCGAGGCGTCGTACCACGCGATGTACGACCAGTGCACCGTGGCCTTCCTTAAGAACGGCGGTGCTGACGTGGACTCGGTCCGCCTGGCCGATCAGGGCATCCACGGTAACGCCCACATGATGATGATCGAGAAGAACAGCGACGCCATCGCGGCCGTGATCGCGGAGTGGACCGGGCGGAGGGTGAAATGACACTCAGCTACGTCCACGGCGCGACGAGCGTGCCGCTGCTGGGCGAAACGCTGGGTGCCAACTTCGACCGGGTGGTGGCACGCTGGGGGGACCGGCCGGGCTTGGTGGTGCGCAGCCAGGGCGTGCGCTGGACGTACGCCGAGCTCGGCGCGCGCGCTGATGCGCTGGCTGCCGGCCTGTTGGCACTCGGGCTCGGACCCGGCGACCGGGTGGGGATCTGGTCGTTGAACAACGCCGAGTGGCTGCTGACCCAACTCGCCACCGCGAAGGCCGGGATCATCCTCGTCAACGTCAACCCGGCTTACCGCGTGACGGAACTGGCGTTCGCGCTTAACCTGGTCGGCATCGCGGCCCTGGTCACCACCACCGCGTTCAAGAGCAGCGACTACATGGCAATGCTGCACGAGGTGCTGCCGGAACTCGCCGCCAGCACGCCGGGCCAGCTGCGGTCGGCGCGCGTGCCGACGCTGCATAGCGTGATCCAGATCGGCGGCGCCTCCCCCGGCACGCTCGGCTTCGATGACGTGATGGCGCGCGGCCGCGGGCAGGACCATGCCCGCCTGGCCGAGCTGGCCGGGACGCTGCAGTTCGACGACCCGATCAACATCCAGTTCACCTCCGGCACCACCGGCAGCCCGAAGGGCACCACCCTCACCCATCACAACGTGCTGAACAACGGCCTCTTCATCGGCGAGGCGATGCGGCTGACCGAGCAGGACCGGCTGTGCATCCCCGTGCCGCTGTATCACTGCTTCGGCATGGTGCTGGGCAACCTGGCCGCGATCACCCACGGCGCCTGCATCGTCTATCCCGGCGAGGGCTTCGACCCGCTGACGGTGCTGGAGACGGTGGCGGAGGAGCGCTGCACCGGGCTGCACGGCGTGCCTACCATGTTCATCGCCGAGATGGAGCATCCGCGCTTTGCCGAGTTCGACCTCAGCAGCCTGCGCACCGGGATCATGGCCGGCTCGCCCTGCCCGATCGAGGTGATGCGCCGGGCGGTGGACCGGATGCACCTGAGCGAGATCACCATCTGCTACGGCATGACCGAGACCAGCCCCGTCAGCTTCCAAACCACGGCCGACGATCCGCTGGAACGCCGGGTGACCACGGTGGGCCGCATCCATCCCCACATCGAGGTGAAGATCATTGACGCCGAAGGCCGCATCGTCCCGCGCGGCGTGACCGGCGAGTTATGTACCCGCGGTTACAGCGTGATGCTGGGCTACTGGGCGGACAAGGCCCGCACCGACCAGGTAATCGACGCCGCCCGCTGGATGCACACCGGCGACCTCGCGGTGGTCGACGAGGAGGGCTACTGCAACATCGTCGGCCGGTTGAAGGACGTGGTGATCCGGGGCGGCGAGAACCTGTTCCCGCGCGAGGTGGAGGAGTTCCTGTATGGCCACCCGGCGATTCTGGACGTGCAATGCTTCGGCGTGCCGGACCTGCGCTACGGCGAGGAACTATGCGCCTGGGTCAGGCTGCGGGAGGGCGCGGAGCTGGCGGAGGAGGATGTGCGCGCCTATTGCCGCGGCAAGATCGCCCACCAGAAGGTGCCGCGTTACGTGAAGTTCGTGGACGGGTTCCCCATGACCGTGACGGGGAAGATGCAGAAATACCTGATGCGCCAGGCGATGGAACGCGAGTTGGGGCTGACGGCGGCGGAGACCGCTTAGGCGGGCGGCTGGGTGCGTGCGCGTCCGGCCTCACCCCGCCCTAGGCTGCCATTCCACGGCCAATCGCCCGCAGAACCTTGGGCAGTTCCGCCCTTTCCCGTGAAGAACGGGAAAGGGAGAACGCAAGCTTGTTTTCCTCGCGACAAGGAACCGACCGATGCACACCCTTCTCCCCGCCGCCGCCGAACTCGCCACCACCCTCCGCCTGCGCGGCGAGACGCTGGCGGTGGTCGAATCCTCCGCCGGCGGGCTGATCGCCGCGGCATTGCTCGCGCAGCCCGGAGCCTCGGCGTTCTTCCTGGGCGGCGCCGTGGTCTACACCGCCAAAGCACGCGAGGCGTTGCTGAACATCACGACGGCGGAGATGGTGGGGCTGCGCTCCTCCAGCGAGCCGTATGCGCTGCTGTTGGCCCGCCGCGCGCGGGAGCGCCTGGGGGCGGACTGGGGTTTGGCCGAGACGGGGGCCGCGGGGCCGGGCGGCAACCGGTATGGCGACGCGGCGGGGCATAGCTGCCTGGCGGTGGTCGGGCCTGCGATGGAGCGGGTGCTTACGATCGAGACGGGATCGGCGGACCGGGTGGAGAACATGCGGGTATTCGCCGGTGCTGCGTTGGCGCTCATCAGTGAAGTCTGTCCGGCCCGTCCAGGAGGCTGATCCTTCAAAGCGGGCTGCAATCTCACATCGCATTTTTACGCCCTCAGTCCTTCCTTGATGGCGTCGGCGGACTTGGCAGCGCGCGCTACCCAAGCCTCCGGGTGATCCCGATCGCCAGTGCCGTCCACCACCGGACCGGCGCATGAGAACTGGACCGCATGGACACGCCCACCCGCCGCGCCGCCGTCGCCCGCTTCGTTGTCCCGGCGACGGTCATGTTGACGTTCGTCTCCTTCTGGCGCGCCGCGGCCATCGTGCTGGGAGATCTCGGCTCGTCCGCCTACTACGTAGGCGGCATCGCCGAGGACAAGCTCGGCAAGGCAGCGCCCTGGTTCATCCTGGGCATCATGCTGTTCTCCTACTGCGTCCGCGCGGTCTACATCGAGAGCTGCAGCATGTTCACCCGCGGCGGGGTGTATCGCGTCGTGCGGGAAGCGCTCGGCGGCACGGCGGCCAAGTTCTCCGTCAGCGCGCTCATGTTCGACTACGTGCTCACCGGGCCGATCAGCGCCGTCAGCGCCGGGCTGTATCTCGCGAGCTTGCTGGACCAACTGGCGGACCAGGCGGGGCTGCCGCATCTGCCGCTCTCCCCCCACTTGGTCGCTGCCGTGTTCGCGGGCCTGGTGATTCTGTATTTCTGGTGGACGAACACCGTCGGCATCCCGTTCTCCTCCACGCGGGCGTTGCGGGTCATGCAGCTCACCACCGTCATGGTCGTGGTGCTGATCGGCTGGTGCCTGCTCACCATCGCCGTGAAGGGCTATCAGCCCGTGCCGGCGCCGATACCGGCTAACCTGCACTTCACGCCCGAGGCGCTCGGCTGGCTGAACGGTTCGCCGCTGCCTGGCGTGGCCATCATCGCCATCCTGATCGGCCTCGGCCATTCGCTGCTGGCCATGAGCGGCGAGGAGAGCCTGGCCCAGGTGTACCGCGAGGTGGAGGCACCCAAGCGGCGCAACCTGCTGCGCGTCGGGCTGATCATCTTCGGCTACAGCCTGGTGTTCACCGCCCTGGTGTCGTTCTTCGCCGTGATGCTGATCCCCGACGACCAGCGGCAGCACGTGCAGGACAACCTGATCAGCGGGCTGACCATGGTGCTGGTGGGGCCGCAATGGCTGAAGCTGGCGTTCCAGGTGTTCGTGGTGGTGAACGGCATCCTCATCCTGTCGGCCGCGGTCAACACCTCGATCATTGGCTCCAACGGCGTGCTGAACCGGGTGGCGGAGGATGGCGTGCTGCCCGACTGGGTCCGCCAGCCGCACGCCAGATACGGCACCAGCTACCGCTTGATCGCGCTGATCGCGGTGCTGCAGCTGATCACGGTGGTGATCACCCTGGGCGACGTGACGCTGCTGGGCGAGGCCTACGCCTTCGGCGTGGCCTGGAGCTTCGCCATGAAGTCGCTCGGTGTCACGGTACTGCGCTTCACCCGGTCGCAGGCGGAGCGCTGGCGGGTGCCGCTCAACCTGCGCGTGGGCGGCATCGAACTGCCGCTCGGGCTGATGGCGATCACGGCGCTGCTGTTCGCGTTGGCGGGGGTGAACCTGCTGACGAAGCAGGCAGCCACGATCGGCGGCGTGGCCTTCACGGTGGTGTTCTTCGTGATTCTGGTCGTGTGCGAACGCCGGGTCGCGAAGGCGGGCGGCAAGCAGCGCCCGCCGGAGCGGTTCCGGCTCGACATGCGGGACGATCTTTGCCCGGCGGCCCTGGGCGTGCGGCCCGGCGGCATCGTGGTCGGCGTCTACGATCCCGAGAAGCTGACCCATGTGGAGCGCTTGCTCGACCGGGTGGACCCGGCGCAGCAGGACATCACCCTTGTCGCGGTCCATCTCGGCCAGGACACCGGGTCCGCGGATGCGGAGGCTATCGTGGGAGAGTGGGAAAGCCGGGTCTTCACGGTCGCAGTCGCTGCCGCAGAGAACGCAGGCAAGTCCGTGACCCTGGCAGGCGTGGTCGGCCAGGAGCATTACGGCACGCTGCTGCAGACGGCGCTGTCCCTGGAGGCAGGCCAGGTTGTGGTGGGACGCACCGAGGCCGAGGGATCGCCGCAGCAGGCGCAGATCGAGCATGAGTGGGACGCGCTGACGCAACCCCGATCAGCGGTCACGGTGGAGATCATGCCGGATCAGGGCGAGTCGGTGGTCGTGGAACTACCGGCAGGTCACCAGGGCACGACCTCGTTCAGGTAATTCACATACGCGACGCCACCTTGCCCCGACCGGGCCGCGATCATGTCGGCGATCCCGCGCACGCTCGTTTCCACGTCCAGGCCCGCGTCGGGCCCGCCCATATCCGTCCGGACCCAGCCAGGCGCCACCGTCAGGATGGTCCGCTGGCCGCCCGCGCGCAGGCCGTAACTGCGCAGGAACGTGTTCAGGGCCGCCTTGCTGCCGCGGTACACCTCCCACCCGCCTTTCGTGTTGTTCGAGACACTCCCCAGGCCGGAGGACATTGCGGCGATCGTGCCGGTCGGCGTCACCAGCTCCGCCAGCGCTTCGATCACTCGCAGTGGGCTGAGCGCGTTGGTCGTCATCGTGCGCACGAAATCCTCCGTGCTGGCGTCCGGCAGGATCTCGGCCGCGCCGTTGGCTACCCCGGCGTTGACGAACAGCACGTCCAGCGCCGTGCCGGCTAGGCGGTCGCGCAGCGAAAGCACCTCGCCGGTGTGGTTGATGTCCACCGACTCGATCGTGACGGCCGGGGTCACGGCGGCGAGCGCGCCGGGTTGGCCCAGGTCCCGCACGGTGGCGATCACCCGCCAGCCCCGCCGGGCATATTCTTGCGCCAAGCCCAGGCCGAGGCCGCGGGAGGCGCCGACGATCAGGATGGTCTGCTGCGGCATGGGATCGTCCAGTTCCAGGAAGGTGCGGTGAGACAATAAGGCCGCTTCGCCCGCGATGGGAGGGCGCCGGGGCTATTTGTTCAGCATGCTCTCATGCACCCAGCCGAACGGCGCAGTCTCGCCGACCTGGTACCAGCCGCCGGGTGCCTGGGAGAAGATGTGCAGCGACGCCCCCTGCGACACGGTGCGGACCGAGGGTCCGCCAGGGCCGCTATGGACGTTGGCGCTCTGCCGCACGGTCACCGTGCCGGTCGCCGCGGCCGAGCTCGGGATTGCAGGGCGCGGCGCTGGCCCGCCATCGGGCAGCAGCGGCAGGCGCGGGTCTGGGACGTTGTCCGGCAGCGGCGGCAATGCCAGCGGGCGCTCCGCTGCCGGGCCGCCCCGGTCCCAGCAATCCGCCACCAGGGCGCCGTAGACGCGGGTCGCCTCGCTTGTGCTGGTGCCCACGCGGGAGTCGAACTCGTAGCGGGGGGTGCGCGCGTCCGGCGGGCTGACCTGGTTGGCGATGGTGACGAACGGCACGAAGATGTTGGGGTCGTCGCCGAAGGGGCTGACCAGGCCGCAGACCGCAACGTGCTTCGGCAAGGCCTGCGCATAGGCCTGCACGCCGCGGAACTGCACCGTCTTGGGCATGCCCGGCCCGGCGGCGAGGGCCTGCAGCACTGCCATCCGCACATCGTCCAGGGAGGTGCCGGCCGGGGCCGCCTTCTGCTCGTCCTTACAGCCGCCAAGGGCCAGCAGCGACACGACAACGACCGCCCTGGCCCCGCGCATGGCTCAGGCCGGACGCTGGGCGACGAACAACAGGCGCGGGAACAGCAGCAGCCGCTTGCCGTCTGCCCGCACCCCGTAGGCGCGATCCACCGCCGCCTCGTACTGCGCGAGGTACGCGGCCCGCTCGGTCTCGTCGAGCGGTGCCAGGAAGGGTTGCAGCCCGGTGCTGCGGACCCAGTCCACGATCGCCCTGGCCCCGTCCATCCGGTGATGGAACACCGTGCGCCACAGCTCGACCGTGGCACCGCCACCCGCAAGCATGTCGTAATACGCGTCCGCCGCCAGCACACCCAGCCGTGCGCCCGCCGAAGCCAGCCGCTCCGCCCAGGCGCCGTCCGCCGCCACCTCGCGCATCATGCGGTGGGAGGGCTCGTCCCGGTTGTCCGGCACCTGAACCGCCAGCACGCCGCCCGGCGCCAGGAAGCCGAGCAGGCGCGGGATCAGCGCCGCGTGGTCCGGCACCCACTGCAACGCGGCATTGGCGTAGATCAGGTCCTGCGGGGCGTCCGGCTCCCACTGCGTTATATCCGCCTCGGCAAAGCGGCAGCCCGGCAGGCGCGTGTGCGCCTTGGCCAGCATGGCGGCAGAGGTGTCGATCCCCGTCACCGCCGCGCCTGGAAAGCGTGCGACCAGCAGCTCGGTGCTGTTACCCGGGCCGCAGCCCAAGTCGGTCACCCTGGCGGCGCTGGCGAGCGGCACCTGGGCTAGCAGGTCGCGCGCCGGGCGGGTGCGCTCGGCTTCGAACCTCGTGTAGAGCGCCGGATCCCAGCTATCGGTCTTGCCGCTCATGCCGCCATCTCCCTCGCACCGTCCAGCGCATCGAGCACGGCACCGCCGATCGCCAGCGACGCGGTCAGGCCGGGGCTCTCGATGCCGAACAGGTTCACCAGCCCCGGCACGCCGTGCACCGCCGGGCCGAGCAGGGCGAAATCCGCCGCGGGCTCACTTGGGCCGCTGATCTTGGGCCGGATCCCCGCGTAGCCCGGCACCAGTGAGTCGTCCGGCAAAGCGGGCCAGTAGCGGCGGATGGCGGCGTAGAACCCGGCGGCGCGGCCCAGATCCACGTCATACTCCTCGCGCTCCACCCACTCCACGTCGGGGCCAAATCGGGCCTGGCCGCCGAGGTCGAGCGTCAGGTGCACGCCGAGGCCGCCGGGTTCGGGCACGGGGTAGATCAGCCGGCTAAACGGCGCGCGTCCCTGCAGGCCGTAATAGTTGCCCTTGCAGAGATAAGCCCGCGGGATGGTCTGCGTAGGGATGCCGGTAATGGACCGGGCCACGTCCGGCGCGTGCAGGCCGACGGCATTCACCAGGATGCTGCATTCCAGCTGCATCGGCGCGTCGCCGCCCACGTCCAACCGGATGCCGCCGCCGATTACAGCCCCGCCCAGCAGCGGCGCGTGGACCGCGACGGTGCCGCCAGCTTCCTCCATCTCGCCCTGGTAGGCGAGCATCAGCGCGTGGCTGTCCACGATGCCCGTCTCGGGCGAGTGCAGGGCGGAGTCGACGCGCAGGGCCGGCTCTAGCGAGCGGGCCTCGTCACCGGAAAGCAGCTTGAGCGTCACCCCGTTCGCGGCGGCCTGGGCCTGGATCTTCTCCAGCCTGGCCGACTCCGCCGGGTCGCTGGCCACGATGAGCTTGCCGATCTTCTGCACCGGCACGCCGTGGGACGCGCAATAGTCATACAGCATCGTCCGCCCGGCAACGCAGAGCCGGGCCTTGAGGCTGCCAGTCGGATAGTAGATACCGGCATGCACCACTTCGCTGTTGCGCGAGGAGGTGACGGTGCCGATGCCGCCTGCTGCCTCCAGCACCAGCACCTCACGCCCGGACAGCGCCAGGGCGCGCGCCACGGCCAGCCCAACCACGCCAGCCCCCAGGACCACGGCTTCGACACGTTCGATCATGCCCCCAGCATCCAACACCTCTGCCGCCATGGCCAGCCATGCGGGCGCGAATGCCGGTTATGCCACCGTGATCGGGTCGGGGCCGGCCGGGTTGATGGCGGCCGAACGGCTGGCACTGGGCGGCGTGGCGGTGACGGTCTTCGACCGCATGCCCTCGCCCGGCCGCAAGCTGCTGATGGCGGGGGTGGGCGGGCTGAACCTGACGCATAGCGAGCCGCTCGACGTATTCCTCGACCGCTACGGCCCGGCCCGCGATGCGCTTGCGCCCACCCTCGCAGCGTTCCCGCCGGACGCCCTGCGCGCCTGGTTCGAGGCACTCGGCCAGGAGACCTTCGTCGGGAGCAGTGGCCGGGTGTTCCCGCGCGCGATGAAAGCGCCCCCGGTGCTCCGCGCCTGGCTGCGGCGGCTGGGCGAACTGGGCGTGCAGTGGCGGCTGCGGCATCGCTGGGTCGGGTGGGAATCGGATGGCCGGCCGGTGTTCGACCCCCCTGCCCCAGTCCCGCCCGGCCCCACCATCCTGGCCACCGGCGGTGCTTCCTGGCCGCGGCTCGGCTCCGACGGTGCATGGGCCGCGCTGCTGGACCCGGCGATGTTGGCGCCGTTCCGCCCGGCCAATTGCGGGTTCATCGCCGACTGGAGCGAACCGATGCGCCGCCATGCCGGCACGCCGCTGAAACGCATCGCCGTCACCGTGGCCGGGCGGCGGGTGCCCGGCGATGCCGTGCTGACCGCCGGCGGCGTGGAGGGCGGCCCATTCTACGCTCTGTCCGCGGTATTGCGGGACGCCATCGGGCAGGACGGGGCGGTGGTGGCGATGCTGGACCTGCGGCCGGACTTGAGCGAAGCGGAGCTCCGGCGGCGGCTCGCGGCCCCGCGCCGGGCGCAGTCGCTGTCCACATTCCTGCGCAAGGCGGCCGGGTTGCCGCCGGTCTCGGTGGCACTGCTGCGGGAGTGCGCGGGCGTCCCAACGGACCTGGCCAGTGCGATCAAGGCGCTCCCACTGCGGCTGACGAGCACGACGGGGCTGGACCGGGCGATCTCGACGGCGGGCGGCCTGCGTATGGACGCGGCTTTGCCGGACGGCGTGTTCGCGGCGGGCGAGATGCTGGATTGGGAGGCGCCGACCGGCGGCTACCTGCTGCAGGCGGCGTTCAGCACGGGGTTCGCCGCGGGGGAGGCGGCGCTGCGGTGGTGCCATGGCCAGCAGGGTGTTGCCGAAGGACAGCCCTGACATCGCCCGCGAGCGTTGCACAGCCATTCTCGAAGTAAAAGCACTGTCATGCCAGGGCTTGACTCTGCTATCCACGGGTTTGGACAAGACACGTCAAGCGTTTTGGCATTCCTACGTCGTGATACCACCTTCGGCCAGATCTGATCCAACACCGTGAATACCGGGGTCAAGCCCCGGCATAATGGTGATTTACATTCCCAGGGTCACCGTCACGCGGGTGCCGTTGGTCGAGCTGGCCACCACCACCGCCGCCTTCACCGTCCGCGCCATCGCGTTCACGATCACCGACCCGAGCCCGCTGCCCTTCGGCACCGACCCTTCCTGATACCCGACGCCGTCGTCCTCCACGACCAGCTGCGCCGCGCCGTCCACCGTTCGGAAGCTCACCCGCACGTCGCCGTCGCCTGCCGGGTAGGCGTATTTCAGCGCGTTGGTGACTAGCTCGTTCACGATCAGGCCGATCGGCACCGCCTTGTCCGTTTCGACGCGGATCGGCTCGGCCAGGAGCGTGATCTGCCCGTGCCGATCGCCCGTCGTCACTGCCCGGCGCAGCTCGCCAACCAATCCCTCGAGGTATTGGTCCATCGCGACCGACTCGACGTCGTTGCTGGTGTAGAGCCGCCGGTGCACCAGCGTCACCGCCTCCACCCGCTCGGCAGCCCGCTTCAGCGCGTCCCGCGCGTCTGCATCGACGACCTTGCGCGCCTGCAACTCGATGAGCGAGGAGATGAGCTGCAAGCTGTTGGCGATACGGTGGTTGACTTCCTGCAGCAACAGCGCCTGTTGGGCGGCAAGCTTCTCCAGACGATCCCGGCTCTCCTGCAGGTCCCGTAGCGCCGCCTCGCGTTCACGGGTCAGTCGCAGCTGGGTCTGGGATTGTCGGATCGAGGTGGCCAGGAACTCCAGAAAGGTACCCTGGACATCCTTCACCACGTAGTCGAACGCGCCGTGCTTCAGCGCGGTGACGGCGATGATCGGCTCCTCCGCTGCAGTGACGAAGATGA
>CAXSEK010000012.1:0-14867 GCA_964235625.1 uncultured Acetobacteraceae bacterium | reverse complement strand
TGGCGCCACGAATCGGTCCGACTGCTGCGCACCATCGGCAAGGTGGTGATCGCCGCCGTCAACGGCCCGGCCGCCGGCGCCGGCCTCAGCCTGGCGCTGGCCTGCGACCTGCGCATCGCCGCCCGCTCGGCCCGCTTCCGCACCGCCTTTGCCGCCGTCGGCTTCTCCGGCGATTTCGGCGGCTCCTGGTCCCTCACCCGCCTCGTCGGCACTGCCAAGGCGCGCGAGATGTATTACCTCAACCCACAGCTCGACGCGGAGGAGGCCCTGCGCCTCGGCCTCGTCACCCAACTCGCCGACGACGACGCCCTGTTGGCCGACGCCACCGTGATGGCCCGCCGCATCGCCGACGGCCCGCGCGTCGCCTTCGCCTACATGAAGCGTAACCTGCACGCCGCCGAAACCGAGCCGCTCGGCACCGTGCTGGACATGGAAGCCCTGGGCCAAGCCCGCACCGGCACCACCGAGGACCACAAGGAAGCCGCCCGAGCCTTTGTGGAAAAACGCCCTCCGGTCTTTCGCGGTCGTTGAGCCGCGGTCACCCTCGCGTCGGTCGATCCCTCCCCCGCATCCGCAGGCTCTGCGCGTTCATCCCAGGCAGCCGCGCCGGGTCCCACACTACCGACTCCGCCACGGCCACGGCGCGCGCCAACTCCGCGTCTGTCAGGTGCCGGATGGCCGGGCGCCGCACCACCTCGTCCCATCGCCGCCCCATCGCGGTGTCCAGGCAAACCCGCATGAAACAATGGTCGAGCCGGATCGGCCACCGCTCATGACCGGCCATGTCCGGCAACACCCGCCGCGTCAGCGCCAGCCATCGTGACAACAGGTCCGCTCGACCCGCTGATCCTGACGGTAACCCTGGATCCGATATCGCAGGCGCAATTCGACCGGCTGCGGGCGCGCTACTTTCCACCATCGCTCAACCACCTGCCCGCCCACGTCACCCTGTTCCACCATCTGCCCGGCGCGCACCGCAATGCCATCGAGGCCCGCCTCGCCGAAACCTGCCGGGCGCTCGGACCCTGCCCTTTCACCGCGACCGGGCTGCGCTTTCTCGGACGCGGCACGGCCTACGCGCTCGACATGCCGGCAGTTGCCACCCTGCGCCGCGACCTCGCCGCCGGCTGGGCCGCGTGGCTCATCCCGCAGGACCGCCAGCCCTGGCACCCGCACGTGACGGTGCAGAACAAGGCACCCCCCATCCTGGCGAAGCGCGCCCACGCCGAACTGCTCGCCGGTTTCGCTCCCTTTAGCGGGGTTGCGGCCGGCCTGCATCTTTGGGCCTATCTAGGCGGTCCTTGGCGTTCCTTGGCATATCACCCCTTTCTTAAGGGGGTGCTTGGGCCTTCACCGTAACAGTGTGGTCCAGTTACACTGATGGCTGCCCGCGTGCGTTCACGGGGTGTTCACATCGGTGTCACAAAGGACGGAACGGGCCGAGATACAACCATACGTTTTAAAGCCTGGCGTAAATGACATCAATCCAATGCGTCTAAGGCTTGCCCGCCCCGTCAATGAACAGGCTCAAAAAGAAGTGATGATAGCTTGAATGCTACTATCGATCCGTTTACACCCGAGGCGCCACCGACGTTGCATCGAATGAAATCAGATTGTTAGGAGGGTGCCGCCGATATTTCAGGCGTCACCAGATGTGAGGCCCGCATAGCATCCGTCAATCACGTGTTAACCAACAAGGGTATTGCGCCGCACGGGGTGAAACCGCACAACGCCCAATACCGTTGGACTGTCTCTATTTTGAGTGAGAGTTAGGCCGTGTTGGAACAGGAGCGGGTCTTGGCCAAGAATGCAAACCCAGCACTGCTCAAACTGCTCCGAAGCCGCACTGCGGAGACGGTCGCTGCGGAGCCTGCGGAAACCAGGGCACGGGAAGGTGCCGCCGTGTCCATCCCCGTCCTGACGGGGTTGTGCCGAGCAGCGGAGATCGCGCTGATGGCCGCTGCCTCGCTCGCGACCGGGCTGCTGCTCCACAAGGTCAATGACGTGCCGCCATGGGGCGAGTTCTTCATCGTCAGCCTGATCCCCATCGTCGTGGCCCGTGCGATTGCCGAGCGGCAGCAAGTCTACACGCTCCCCGCCCTGCTCGACCCGTTCGGCCAGCTCTCCCGCCTGTCCTTGGGCATCGTCGCCGGGACAGTCGCCTCGGCCGGCGCCATCGAACTGCTGCACGACCGCACGATCGAGAGTCCTTATTTGCTTACCCAGCCGCTCGCCTGGGCGCTCGCCAGCGGCGCCGCCCTGCTCGCCTTCCGGTCCGCCGTCGCGACGCAGCTGCAGGCCCATGCCAAGGGCGGCCGCCTTTCCACCCGCGTCGCCCTGATCGGCGCCAACGCCTCTGCCGTGCAGTTCATCAACGACTCGCGTTACGACAAGCAGCTCTCGATTATCGGCATCTACGATGACCGTGCCGCCGACCGGCCGGGTATGGTGGGGCAGGACTGGATCCGCGGGGACGTCGCCGCCCTGGTCGACCTGGCCCGGCGTCAAACGGTCGATGCCATCGTGATCGCCCTGCCACTCGATGCGACCGCCCGCATCGCCGTCATGCGCCGCCGCCTCGCTGGCATCGCCGCGGATATCTTCCTGACGACGGAGATCGCGGCGCTGTCCTACGCCGGCGCGCGCTTCACAACCCTCGGCCAAACGCCCGTGCTGGCCGTCTCGAGCCGCCCGCTCAAGGACTGGCCCGCCTTCAAGAAGGCCGCGTTCGACCGGGTCGCCAGCGCGTTCGGCTTGTTCCTGGCGCTGCCGCTGATCGCCGTCATCGCCGTCATCGTGAAGCTTGATTCCCGCGGCCCGGTGATCTTCCGGCAGGAACGCGAAGGCCTCAACGGCCAGCCTTTCGTCATGCTAAAATTCCGCACGATGTATCACAGCCCGCACGACGAGGCGGTGCAGGCCACCGCACACGACCGACGCGTCACGCGCTCCGGCTACTGGCTCCGCCGCTTCAGCCTGGACGAGCTGCCGCAGCTCTGGAACGTCTTCCGCGGCGACATGTCCCTGGTCGGTCCCCGCCCCCACCTCGCCACCACCCGCGCCGGCGACCGCCTGTTCAGCGAGGTCGTGCCGCACTACCAAGCCCGCCACCGCATGAAGCCCGGCCTCACCGGTTGGGCCCAGGTCCAGGGCCTGCGCGGCGAAACGCGGACCGAGCAGGACATCGCCGACCGCGTCGAACAAGATCTCTATTACATCGACAACTGGTCTCTCGGCCTGGACCTGCAGATCATCGCCCGCACCCTGCTGCACGAGATCGTCAGCAAGAGCGGCCGGGCCTATTAACAGATTGTCTACAGCACCACCCCAAGACTGTGGGGTGGGATGCGCTTTGGCATCCCACCAACACACGCACCAACGTAGGATGCCAAACCGCATCCCGCCCTGCGAATGTGGGCAGCCGCCATTCCTAGTGTCAGCTCAACCACTCCATTCCGCCATCGATGCTCAGCGCCTGACCGCTGATCGTGGCGCCGAACGGGCTGGCAAGGTACAGCGCCATGTTCGCGATATCCTGCTGGCTGACGAAGCACCGCAACCCCACCGAAGCCAACGACCGCTCGGTTTGCTCGTTGTCCCCGATGCCGGCAGCAGCCGCCTTGTTGCGCAGCACGCTCCGGATCCGCGGCCCCTCCACCAGGCCCGGAAGCAATGCGTTCACCCGGATACGATCCCGCCCGAGTTCCATCGCGAGCGTCCGCGTGAAGCCGATCACGCCCTATTTCGCCGCGGCATAGGGCGAGCGCAGCGGGAAGCCGAACTTCCCCGCCGCCGAACTCAGGTTGATGATGCTGCCGCCCCCGGCCTCCCGCAGCGCCGGCACCGCCCGCCGGGCACAATGGAAGTGGCTGGCCAGGCAGACCTGCAACGTCATGTCCAGCTCCTCCGGCTCGACCGCCTCTACCGGCTTGGTCGGCCCGGCGATCCCGGCATTGTTCACCAGCACGTCGAGCCCGCCCAGGCCGGTCAGCGCCTGGTCCATGAACCGGTCCAGGTCCGCCACGAGTCCCGCATCGGCGTGCATCGACGGATGCGGGCAGTCGGCCAGCGCCACGGGATCGACGTCGGACACGAATACCCGCGCACCGGAGGCGGCGAAGCTGTCCGCCATCACGCGGCCGATGCCGCCCGCCCCCGCCGTGATCGCAACCCGCATCCCATCCAGTCGCACCGGCAGTGACTTATCGGCTGTCGTCGTCATCGTGTCGTCATAGCCTTCCACGTCCCTTGTTGGCGTCGGCCCGAGCCTGTTCAATCGCTCGCCGCCCTACGTTTTGACTGCCTTGTCACAATCCCGTTCTCAGGCCGTATCCCCCATGCCGGTCAGTGTTGTCACAGGAGCGACCGGCGGAATAGGCCGGTGGATCGCGCTCGGCCTGGCTCGCGCCGGCCATACCGTCATCCTCCTCGGCCGCGACCGCGCCCGGGGAGAGGCCACGCTCGCCTGGATCGCGACCCGCGTCCCGGATGCGTCGCTCGACCTGATGGTGACGGACCTGTCCTCCGCCGCCGCCACCCGGCTCGCCGCGATGATGATCGACGCCCGCTACCCCGTCATCGACACCCTCGTGAACAACGCCGGCATCTTCCGCTCGCGCCGGGAGGTCACGGAGGAGGGGCATGACAGCGTGATGGCGACCAACCACCTCTCCGCCTTCATCCTGACCCGCGCCCTGATCCCCTCGCTGCGGGCTGCGGCGCAGGTGTCGGGCTCGGCACGGATCGTCAATATCGGCTCCTCCACCTCCGACCGGGCCAGGATCAGCCCGGACGACCTGGAGTGTGAACGCCACTGGTCCAAGCTGCATGCCTACAGCCAGTCGAAACTCGCCATGATGATGGCCACCTTCGGCTGGGCCCGCCGGTTGCAGGGCACGGGCGTGGTGGCGAACATCGTCCACCCCGGGGCCGTCGCCTCCAACCTGGTCCGCTCCGGCGGGCTGCCCGGCGTGGCCTGGCGGATCATGGCCCCATTCATCGCCACCGAGGAACAGGGGGCCGACTCGCCCTTGCACGTCGCCCTCGCGCCCGAGTTCGGCAGCCTCACCGGCGTCTACGTCAAGCGCCGCGCGGTCGTCCGCCCCAACCGGCTGGCGTTGGACGCCACCTTGGTGGACCGGGTCTGGACCGCTACGGAGACGCTGGCCGACGGTTGAGCCGCAGGGCCGCGAAGCTCACCACGGCCCCGACTGCCAGCACCCGCGTGTAGCGCCGCAGCCAAAGCTGCACGCTGAACGCCCTCGCCCGCCGCCCGAACGGGCCGCGCACCGGTGCCGCCTCGGTCCCCGGCGCGAATAAGGTTGGCACCTCCAGCCGCACCATCTCCGGGTCGCGCGTCAGCTGGCCGTCGAAGCCCAGCCGCGGCATGACGAAGGCGATCAGCCGGGGCGAGATCCGCTGCGCCAGCGAGAAGGCCGCGACCGTCCCGCTCACGATCATTTCGGCCACCCCGTCCACCGCCGCCATGTAGATACCCTCGGCCACGACCTCCGGCTGATACACCGGTGGCGCCGGCCGGGCGGGCCAGCCCATGTGCGAGGTGGCGTGGGAGAAAAACGGTGTATTCACCGCCGGTGGGAACACCGTGCTGACCCGGATGGCGCTGCGCTCGATCGTCAGCTCCGCCCGCAACGCCTGCGCGAACCCCCGGACCGCCGCCTTCGCCCCGGCATAGGACGTCATCAGCGGCAACCCGTGGAAGGCGGTGGCCGAGCACACGTTCACGATCGTCCCCTGCCCCACCGGGCGCATCAGCTCGAGTGCCACGCGGCAGCCATGCACCGTGCCGCCATAGGTCACGGCCGTGACCCGGTCGAACTCGGCCTCCGGCACCGTCGAGAACCGCCCATACACCCCGTTGCCCGCGCAGTTGATCCACACGTCGGGCACGCCCAGCACCGCCACCAGGTCCTGCGCCGCGGACCGCAGCGCCGCGCTGTCCGCCACGTCCGCCACCGCCGTGACCGCCGGCATGCCTGCCTGCCGCACATCGGCCGCCGCCGCCGCCAGCCCGGCCACGCCGCGCGCGATCAACCCCACCTGCCAGCCCCGTTCGGCGAACAGGATGGCCGTGCCCCGGCCAATTCCCGATGTGCCGCCGGTGATGAACACGGTCCTTGCCCGGCGGGTCAGGATGCGAGCTCCGGGGCGGCAGCCGAGGAGCGAAAAATACGGCGTGTCATGCGGCGGCACCATGCCGTCACTTACGCGCCCACTCAAGGCATTCGGCGCGCCTACTCCACGACCACCGCAACCGGGCGCGACACCCCGCCCTGCAGCGGCAGGCGGATCTGCACCCGGTGGCGGCCCGGCACCATGGTCCACGCGAACGGCACGCCCGGCGGCGCCGTGGCGACCGGCTGGCCATCGACCATCCATACGATCTGCGGCACCGGCGGCTCGGCGGCGGCACGGAACAGCAGCCGGTTCAGCGCCGCCGGCGCCTCCGGATTGCGCCACACATGGGTGTCCGGCTCGGGTGCCACGATCGACAGGCGCGGTTCGGCCGCTGCCGGCGGGGCGGCATCGCCAGGTCGCACCCACTCCGCCAGCGCCGCCCCACACTCCGGCCCGGCACGGCCACCGGTCCCCGTGCACAGCGCCACCTGCTCGCGGCCCGGCGGTGCCGGCAGCTCGCCGGCGACCAGGTCGGCCCGCCCCAGCCCATGCAGCTGCAGCATGATCGCCTGCGCCAGCTGCGCCGCCGCCCGCGCCCCGCTCAGCCCCGCCATCGGCCCGGCATCGGCCCGGCCCACCCACACCCCCACCACGTAATCGCGCGACCACGCCAGCGTCCACGCGTCGCGATAGCCTTGCGACGTGCCCGTCTTCAGCGCCACCGCGAACGGGAACTCGGACGAACCGTAGCGCGGGAAGGACGGCAGCCGCGCTAGCGGATCGCTCAGGAACCGGCCGACCAGGCGCGCCGCCTCCACCGGGATCACCGGCCGGGGTGGCGCCACCGGCCCGTCCATGAACCAGCGCAGCGGCGCGTCCATCCCATCCTCGGCCAGCGTGGCATAGGCCCGCATGAGCCGCTCCAGCGAGCTCGGCAACGCTCCGATCGCCATCGCGAGCCCAAACCGCCCCGCCGGGCCGTCCAGCCGATGCAGCCCGAGCGTGCGAAGGAAGCCGAACCCCGCCACCAACCCCAGTCGGCGCAGCAGGTTGGTCGCCGGCACGTTGCGCGAGTTGGCCAACGCCTGGCGCGGCAGCAACGGCCCCAGGAAGTCGTGGTCCGCGTTGCTCACCCCCGCCGCCCCTTCCGGCAGGTCCGCCAGCACCTCCTCCGGCGCCAACACGTGGCGGTCCAGCCCCAGCGCATACAGGAACGGCTTCAGCGTGCTGCCCGGCGAGCGCAGCGCCGCCGAGTAATCGATCGCCCCGCCCGGCTGGCTGTCCCACCCGGCGGACGCGACATCGGCCAGCACCTCGCGGCTGCGGCGGCGCGCTACCATCACCGCGACCTGCTGCGCCCCCGCGCCCCGCCACGCCGTGAGACGGGCCACCGCCGCCTGGCTGACCCACCGCTGCACGGCGCCATCGATCGACGCGCGCACCACTCCACCACCTGGAGCGGACCGTGCCAGCCGCATCGCCAACTGCAGGAACGGCGACCGCAGCGGCCGGGGGCGCGGCAGCAGCGACGGCAGGGCCGCCTCCGCCTGCGCGCGCTCGGCCGCCGGCAGGTTCATCGCCGCCAGCGCCCGCCTTGCCCGGATCGCGGCGCGGCGCAGCCCGGCATGCAGCGCCATCGCCGTTGGCGCCTGCGGGATCGCGGATAGCAGCGCCGCCTGCGCCAGGCTCAGATCGGCCGCCGGCTCGGCAAAATACCATCGTGCCGCATGGCCGATCCCGTGGCTGTTCTCGCCGTAGGGCGCCAGCCGCAGATACTGCGCCAGCACGGCGTCATGGCCGTAGCGCGCGACCAGCGCCACCGCCGTCCCCGCCTCGATGGCCTTGGCCCAGAGCGTTCGGGCACGCGGATGCTGCATCCGCACCACCTGCATGGCGATGGTGGAGGCACCCGACCCGCCGCCAAGCAGGTGTTGCCAGGTGGCCCGCAGCACGGCCGCCGGGTCCACGCCGGGATGCGACCAGAACCGCCGGTCCTCCAGCGCCAGCGTCGCGGCGACCACGCGCGGCGGCGGGTCGACCGGCCAGTAGCCGTAATCCACCTGCCGGCCGCCATCCGCCCGGCGGCTCTCATGCCCGGCCTGGGTCAGGAAGCCGCCGTCCCGGTCGGTGATGAACGCGGTCGGCGAGGGCGCGCTCAACCCCGACCCGGCGGCCACCGCGACCGCCCAGGCCATCACCGTGCCAGCCGCGCCGAGCAGCACCAGCCGCCGCGCCGCCGCACGAACCAGGCGCCAAGCCACGCGCATCCGTCCCGCCCCGAACCCAAACCCACTCTGCACGGCGCCCACCCTGCCCGGCTAGTCCTCGAGCGCCGCCCGCCCCGCCTCCGTCAGCCGGTAGGTGCCCCGCGACACCCGCTCGAACCAGCCGTACATGTTCCGCAGGACGATCCCCGGCCCCTCCGGCACCACCGCCGCCAGCGCGCGCGTCGTGGCCTCCCCCTGCCGCATGACCTCCGCACAGGCCAGCGCCCGCTGCCGGTACGCCGTCATGATGGTGCGCCGGGTCGAGCCACCCGGCGTTGGGTCCCCGCGCCGCCGCTGATGCTCACGCAGCAGCCGCTTGCGCCGGTGCTGGTTCGGCCGCGGTCGATACGGCGCCGGCTCCGCCAGCACGTCCACGCCGCCATCCGCCGCCACCGTCAGCAGCCCCAACCCCAGCAGCCGGCAACACCGCACCACCCGCCGGTCCCGGTCCCGCCCGCGCCGCGTCCGCGGCACCGCCAGCCACACGCTGTCTGCAACAGACATACGATCAACGGCTTGCAGCAGCAGCTCGAGGTTGAACTGCAGCTTCAATTCGCAGATCACCAGGATCGGCGGCTCGCCCCCGCGCACGGCCACGATGTCGCAGCCGATGACCTCTCCCTTAGCCTCGAACCCCTGCGCCTCCAGGAACCGCTTCACCGCGGCATACAGCGTCGTCTCTGCCGCCACGGTTACGGGAGCAACGGAACCAGGATCGCCACGACTCCGCCGCTCGCCACGAGCCCAGTGATCAGCACGAACACCACGGCCCAGCGACGGCGCCGTCCCCCACCACCGATGCTCAGCGCCTAAGCCCCTCGTGAGGTGGGATGCGCTTTGGCATCCCACCAACACGCGCACGGCGGTGGGATGCCGAACCGCATCCATGACGGATCTTCACGAAACCCGTGTGACCTAATGCAGCGGCATGCTGAGCATGATCCCGGCCCCAGGCCTCGCCTTGCGGTCCTGCTCCGTCTGCGCCGAGGACGACGCGGACAGCCCCTCCCCGCGGTATTGGTCCCGCCGCGTGAACAGGCCCGGCGCCAGCGTCGCGTCGTTGGACGCCCGGGAGCTTGGCAGCAAGGCATCCTGGTTCGGCGTCGGTGCGGTGACGTAGCCGGGGGGCACCGTCGCCGGCGGCACGGAAGCGGGCGGCGGCGCGAAGGTCGGCATCGGGGTGGCCGTCACGAAGCTGGTGCGCGGCGCCGCCCCCATCGCGAACAGGGCGAGCAGCGGCACCAGCGCGGCGGACCGGTTCACGCCTCCTCCTCCACATCGAGGCGGCGCGTACCGCGCTGGTCGGCCGGTGGATTGCCGGCCGGTGCGCCGAGCGGCCCAGGGCCCGCATCACGCCAGGCCTGCAGAGCCCAGCGGACCGTGGGGAAGGCGATCTGATCCCACGGGATGTCCTCCCAGGCGAACATGCGAACCTCCAGGCTCTCGACCCCCGCCTCGATGCCGGGCGTGGCGAAGCTGGCGCGATACAACACCTGGACCTGGCCGATGCGGCTGACATTGTACAACGCGAGCACGCCATCGAGCGCGATATCCGCGCCGGCCTCCTCCATCGCCTCCCGCCGCGCGCCCTCGGCCGTGGTCTCGCTCAGCTCCAGATAGCCGGCCGGCAAGGTCCAGAACCCCATGCGTGGCTCGATGGCACGGCGGCACAGCAGCACCTTACCCGCCTCGGCAACGACGGAGCCCACCACGACCTTTGGATTCTCATACGCCACATAGCCGCAGGTGACACAAACCTGCCGCTCGATCGTATCGCCGTCGGGAACCGTGCGGACGAAATCGGGCATGCCGCCACCGTGGCGGCATGGCCCGGCCGGATCAAGTCCGACGTAACGAAAGATTGAACGGTTGCAACGGGGTCACACCGAAAGGTCCAGCAACGACCCCCGCGGTGCCACCCGCGGCGGCGCCGACCCCTGCGGCAATGCCTGCAACGGCTTCTGCACCTGCTCGGCCTGCGACGCCCGGGAGCTGGCTGGTGCCGCAACCCGGGTCGCCTGACCCGCAGGTGCGATGGAGGACGCGAAGGCGGAAAGACTGCTTGGCGAGATCATGGTCGAACAATAGCGCCGACAAGTTGACGCAACGTTAACAGCCCGCCCCCTCGAGGCCTGCCTTCAACCCCGGTTGCGCATCAGCCGCGCCTTGTCCCGCGCCCAATCCTGCGCCGCCACCGCCTGCCGCTTGTCCGCCTTCTGCTTGCCCTGGCCCAACCCAAGCAACACCTTCGCCATGCCGCGCTCGTTGAAGTGGATGTCCAGCGGCACCAACGAGAAGCCGTCCTTGCTGATCGCGCCCAGCAGCCCGTCCCGCTGCTTCTTCTTCACCAACAGCTTGCGCGGCGCCCGCGGCTCGAACTTGGACAGCACGCCGCCCTGGTATTCAGGGATATAGCAGTTGAACAGCCACATCTCCCCGTCCCGCTCGCCGGCCCACGCCTCGGTGATCGTGGCGCGCCCGAAGCGCAGGCTCTTCACCTCCGGCCCCTTCAGCACGATCCCCGCCTCGACCGTCTGCTTGATCGTATAGTCGTAGCGCGCCTTGCGGTTCTGCGCCGCGAGCCCGTGGCTGATCAGCGCACTCTTCTTCTTCTCGGGCATGATTCTAGTTGAGCAGCCCAGCGCCGGTCATGGCCGCGCGCACCCGCGCCTTCGTGGCCTCCGCGATCGGGGCCAGCGGCAGGCGGCAGTGGCCGGAGCCATAGCCGAGCAGCCTCTGCCCGTATTTCACCGGGCCGGGGTTGGATTCGCTGAACATCGCATCATGCACCGGCAACAGGCGGCGCTGGATCGCCATCGCCTCCGCAACCCGGCCCTCCGCCCACGCAGCGTGCATCGCGCTGCACTGCGCCGGCGCGATATTGGCCGTGACGCTGATGCACCCCTGCCCGCCCGAGGCCAGGAAGGCCAGCGCCGTGTGGTCCTCCCCCGAGAGCTGCACGAACGCGTCACCGCACGCCGCCGCCGTGTGCAGCGGCCGCACCAGGCTGGCGGTGGCATCCTTAACGCCGACGATGTTCCGATGCCCGGCGAGCCGCGCCATAGTCTCGACGCTCATGTCCACCACCGAGCGCGGCGGAATATTGTAGATGATCAGCGGGATATCGACCGAGTCCGCAATGCTGGTGAAATGCAGGAATAGCCCCTCCTGCGTCGGCTTGTTGTAGTACGGCGTCACGACCAGCACAGCGTCCGCCCCCGCGTCCTTGGCGTGCTGGGCCAGCAGGGTCGCCTCCGCCGTGCTGTTGGAACCGGCGCCCGCGATCACCGGCACCCGGCCGGACGCCGCCTCGATCGTGATTTCCACCACCCGGCGGTGCTCGTCATGGCTCAGCGTCGGGCTCTCCCCCGTGGTGCCGACCGGGACCAGGCCCTGCGTGCCCTGGGACACCTGCCAATCGACGAAGCTGGCCAGCGCCTTCTCGTCCAGGCTGCCGTCTGCGTGCATGGGCGTGGCGAGGGCGACGAGCGAGCCGGTGAACATGGCAGGGATATCCCGGGTGGGGGACGCGAACCTAGGCATCCCCCGGACAGGCTGCAAGCACGGTGATTTTCGTGCATAACGTGGCGTGATGCTGCGGACCATCACCTTTCTGCTGCTGCTGGCCGCCGCCCCGCTGCGGGCGGACGAGATCGGTGCTGCCCTGCACGACACCCGCTGGGCGGATGCGGACGCGTTGGCCGCCACCTCGCCCGACCCGGTGGCGCGCAAGCTGGTGCTGTATTTCCGCCTGCTGACACCGGGCGCTGGGCACGCGGCGGAGATCGCGGCCTTCATGGCGGCCAACCCGCTGTGGCCCAACCAGGCCGTGCTGTCCCGGCGCCTGTCCGAGGCGATGGCGGCCGAACCGGACGACCGCACCGTGCTCGAGATTTGCGGCCGCCAGCCGGTGCGCGAAGTACCGTCGATGCTGCGCTGCGCCACGGCCAACGCCAATGCCGGGCGCGCGCCCGACGCGGTGGAGGTGGCGCGGCAGGCCTGGCTGAGCGGCATCACCGACCCGGCGGCGGAGGTCGCCTTCATCCGCCAGTGGGGCCGCACCCTGACGACCGCCGACCAGTGGCGCCGGTTCGACCGGCTGGCGTGGAGCGATAACGGCGCGGTCGGCAGCCCCGCCTTCCGGCAAGTCGCCCGGCTCGACCCAGCACAACGCCCCGTCGCTGAGGCTCGGCTCGCACTCAAGCGGGATGACGCCTCCGCCCGCGCCCTGGTCGCCGTAATGCCCGGCGGGGCCGCGGTCGACCCGGCGCTGATGCTGGAGTTGGCCAAGTGGCTGCGCCGCGCCGGGCAGGATGACGACGCGGAGAAGCTGTGGCTCGGCATGGGGGCGGACGCCGAGCGCGCCACCCCGCCCGAGCACCGCCCGGCATTCTGGGACGAGCGCAACCTGCTGGCCCGGCGCCGGCTGCGCGTGGCGGACAATGCCGGCGCCTATGCTCTGGTGGACGGCGCCGCCGGGTTGGCGCCGGAGCAGGCGATCGACGCCCACTTCCTGGCCGGCTTCATCGCACTGCGCCGAATTGGCGACGCGGATGCCGCATCCAGCCATTTCCGCGCCCTCGCCGCCCTGAGCAAGGCCGCGATCACCCTGGGCCGCGCCTATTACTGGCTGGGCCGCACGGCCGAGCTGCGCAACGACAAGGCGGCGGCCAAGGGCTTCTATCTCCAGGCCGCCGCCTGGCCGACCACGTTCTATGGCCAATTGGCCGCCCGCGCCCTGGGCGAGGATGACGCCGCGCTCGCCGCCCGCATCCGCGCCGCGCGGGACCCGGGCTGGACCCCGGCTCGCGCGCTGGACTTCGCCGGCAGCGAAGATGCCCGCGCGGCGGCGTTGCTGGTAGCCTGGGGCGAGCCGCGCCGCGCCCGCGCCTTCGTGCTGCGCCTGGACGAACTCGCGTCGGACGGCACGGACCGCACGCTGGCCGCGCGCCTGGCCGCCGGCTTTGGCCTGCCGGACCTGGCGGTCGCGATCTCTCGCCGGGCCGGGCGGGACGGCGTGATGCTGACGGAGGCCGGCTGGCCGCTGGCGGTGGACCCGCCGGCCGGGCCGGTGGAGCCCGCCTTGGCGCTCGGGCTGATCCGGCAGGAAAGCAATTTCAACACCGAGGCGCTGAGCCCGGTCGGCGCGCGCGGGCTGATGCAGCTGATGCCCGCGACCGCGCAGGCGGTGGCACACAAGCTGGGCGACGGCACGGTGAACCTCGCGGCCCTCTCCACCGACCCGGCCTACAACATGCGCCTCGGCACCGCCTATCTCGGCGGCCTCCTGGACCAGTTCGGCGGCGCCATGCCCTACGCGGTCGCCGGCTACAATGCCGGGCCGAGCCGGGTCGCGGACTGGCTGGCCACCAATGGGGACCCGGCGGCCGGCGGGATCGGCATGGTCGACTGGATCGAGCTGATCCCGTTCAGCGAGACCCGCAACTACGTCCAGCGCGTGGTGGAGAACGTCGTCGTCTACCGCGCCCTGGCCGGCACCGTGCTGCCACACCCACTGGCGCGCTGGCGCGGATGAGGCTGGCGCGACTGGTGGCGAGCTTCGGCGGCATCGGCTTCCTGCCCCAGGCGCCGGGCACCTGGGGGTCGGCGGCGGCCTTGGTGATCGGGGCGGCGGTCCTGGCGCTGGGTGGCGAGCGCGTGCTGATCGCCGCCGTGGTGCTCGCCGTGATCGCCGGATTGTGGGCGATTCCGCGCGCCAGCGGCGATGCGGACCCGGGCTGGGTCGTGATCGACGAGGTGGCCGGGATGTGGCTGGCGATGCTGCCTCTTAGCCGCCCTGGCTGGCTCGGTCTGCTGACCGCCTTCGGGCTGTTCCGCCTGTTCGACATCACCAAGCCTGGCCCGATCGGCACGCTGGACCGGGTGCCAGGCCGCCTCGGCGTCATGGGTGACGACCTGGCGGCCGGGCTCGCGGCGGCGGTCCTGGTCGCCGCGCTGCAATGGGCGGTCCGCTCGGTGGGGGCTTGATGCTGAACGAAACGATCCTGACCCAGGCGGCCGAGATGCTGCAGCACTACCGCAGCCGCGGCTGGCACGTGGCCACCGCCGAAAGCTGCACCGGCGGCCTGATCGCCGCCGCGCTGACCCATATCGCCGGTTCGTCGGACGTGGTGGACCGCGGCTTCGTCACCTACTCGAACGAGGCGAAAGTGCAGATGCTGGGCGTCGACCCGGCGCTGATCGCAGCCCACGGCGCCGTCAGCGGCCCGGTGGCCGCGGCGATGGCGGAAGGCGCGCTGGCCCGCTCGAACGCGGACGCCACGGTCGCAGTGACCGGCGTCGCCGGCCCAGGCGGCGGCAGTGCCGAGAAGCCGGTCGGCACGGTCTGGTTCGGCGCAGCACGGCGGGGAGAGGCAGCCCGCACGGAACGGCTCGTGTTCGCAGGGGATCGCGGAGCGGTGAGGGAGGCGACGGTGGCGCGTGCTTTGGCGCTGTTCACCG
>CAXSEK010000011.1:0-14898 GCA_964235625.1 uncultured Acetobacteraceae bacterium | reverse complement strand
CGGCATCTACCATACGATAGTATTCATCGACGGTCAGCTTGTGGCGGGTCAGTAGGTCGGCCGTGTCGTCCCCCCACCTGTCGTCCCCATACCCGTCTGCCATGATGCTCCCTTTCGCAGCCGGGCACCGGTATAGCACGATCCCGCGCGGCAAGGACTCACCCGTTGGACAGCGTCATCCTCGCCGAAGACCTCGCCGGCATGCGGTCCCAAGCCCTGGGCCTTGCCGAGGCGGCGGGGCTGGCACCGCGGCTGATCGGCATCGCGCCGCGCCGGCCGTGGCGTTGGATCCCGGCGCGGTACTGGCCCCAGCCGCTGCGTGCCGTCGGCCTCGCAGCGCCGCCCGAGCCGCTCGCCATTGGGTGCGCGGGCAAGGCGGCTCCGGTGCTGGCCGCATTGCGCCGCCTCGGCCGGCTGACGGTGCAGATCCAGCACCCGCGCATGGACCCGCGTCTGTTCGACCAGGTCGTGGTGACCCGGCATGACGGGCTCACCGGGCCGAACGTGGTCGTCACTCGCACAGCGCTGCACCGCGTGACCCCGGCCCGGCTCACTGCGGCGCGGGCCGAATGGTCCGACCGCCTGGCCACCCTGCCCCGCCCACTGTTGGCGGTGCTGGTGGGCGGCAGCAACGGGCGGTTCCGGCTGGAGGCGGCGGAGGGCCCGGCGCTGGCCGGGCAGCTCGCCGCCATGATGCGGGCGGACGGGGTGGGCGTCGCCGTCACTCCCTCCCGCCGTACCGCGCCGGCCGTGGTCGCGGCCTTGCGGGCGGCGCTGGAGCCGTTGGGCGGCCTGGTTTGGGACGGCGTTGGGGAGAACCCGTATTTCGGCCTGCTCGCCTGCGCGGACGCGATCGTGGTGACCGCCGACAGCGTGTCCATGGTGTCCGAGGCGGTGGCCACCGCCGCCCCGGTGCTGATCGCCGAGCTGCCCGGCCGCTCCCGCAGGATCGGCGCGTTCCTGGACGGGCTGCGCGGCGACGGCCGGGTGCGGACCTTCCGTGGACGCGCCGAGATGTGGCACACCTCGCCGCTGGACGACACGCAGGAAGCCGCCGATACCGTCCGGCGGCGATTAGGGTTCTGACACACCGATGCTCGCGATCCAGACATTCGACGCAAGGCAGGGCGGCAACGTGCTCTACAAGGCGTTCGCGCACCCGCTGGCCGCGGAAGCCGTCGCGCAGTTGGCCGCCGGGATCGCCGGGCCGCTCGCCGTGTATGACCCGGATGGCGTGGCGGACGCGCTGTTCGCCCTGCACCCCGAGATGCCGGCCCCCACCGAACTTTACGTCCACGACACGGAGCAGATCGGCCAGCGCCGCGCCGGGTGCATGGCCCAGCCGCTGACTGACCTGCCCCATTCGGGCGCGGGCACGCTGCTGGTGGCCAGTTTCGACGCGGGCAAGCTCGGCCAACGCCTCGCGCCGCTGCTGCCGCCGGGCATGGCGCTGGCATCGCTGGACGAGACGCGGTTGCCGGCCGCGATGCTGACCAACCCGCGGAAGTATCTGGATACGCTGAATTTCGCGACGAACTACGCCTTCTTCCGGGACGCCGACGGGCTGTCGACCCGGCTGGTCACGGCCAATTATTGGGCGCGCTACGGGGCCAAGTCCGTCCGGCTCTGGCTGCGGCTGTTCGGCGAGGACGGCGCGGTGCTGGCGGAGTGGGAGGAGGCGCTGCCCGGCGGCGTCGGCGGGATCGCGATCGACAGCGCGGCGGTGCGCGCCCGGTTCGGCCTGGCCCCGTTCCGCGGCCAGCTGTTCCTGCACGCGATTGGTGTCGCCGGGCACGACGTCATCAAATACGCGCTAGACACCTACGGCACCGGGGGCGAGCCGAGCCTGTCCTGCACGCACGACGCCAACGCCTGGCCGTCCGACCGCTACGCCGGGCTGCCGGCCCCGCGGGAGGACGAGCGGGTGGTGCTCTGGGTGCAGAACAGCCACGCCGCCCCAATCCCCGCCGGCACGCTGGCGCTGGACCGGATGGGGGCGGAGCAGCCGGTGACGCTGCAACAGGACGTGCCGCCGTTCGCCAGCGTGGCGCTGGACGTAGCCAGCTTGCTCCCCGGCCTGCGCTGGCCGGCGCAGATCGAGCTGCGGTCCGGCCGGCACGTGGTCCGCCCGCGCTATGAGGTGGTGCAGAACGGCCGCACCCGCATTGCCCACGTGAACGTGGAGCGCGCGGACCTGAAGCCCGACCCGGGGATCCCGGCGCTGAGCAACCTGCTAGGCCGTGGCTACCTGCTGCCGTTCCCGGTGCTACCCGGCGACCGCTTCTCCACCGTGGTGCAGCCGACGCCGATGGCCGAGACCCAGGCAGACCTTCCGATCCGCCTGGACGTGTTCGCCCCCGATGGGCGTCTGATCGGCGAACGCTTCCTCGGCCGCCTGCCGCGCAACCACGATTTAGCCCTGGAGCTGGACAGTGAGGGTGGGCATGCCGAGCTGGTCTACGACTTCCGCGAGGGCGGCGGCGCCGATGGCTGGCTGCACTGCCTGGCGCGCTACCAGGACCGCCAGAGCGGCCACGCGGCCGAGACCAGCTTCGGCGCCCACATCTTCAACACGTTGATGACCTACAAGGGCGAGCCGCAATCCTACAACGGCCCGCCGCCGGGCCTGAGCACGTCGCTATTCCTGCGCCTCGGTGAAGGCGCCCAACGCTCCTTCGCCCACCTGATCTACCCGGCCTCCGCCGCCTGGCACCCGCATTCGGCAACCCGGCTGACGCTGCACGACGCCGCGGGGGAGGTGCTCGCGGAGGAGGCGCTGGCGATCGCCTGCTCCGGCTCGGCGATGGTCTGGCCGCACGAGGTATTCGGCGCGGCGCTGCTTCACCGGGCCGGGCCGCGCGGCTACGTGATGGTGGACGACCGCACCTGCCGACTGTTCGGCTATCACGGACTGATGGATGACCGCGGCGGTTTCTCGCTGGACCACATGTTCGGGTTCTGATGCGCAGGATGGCAGTACTAATCCTGCCGATGGCCGGATCCGCAGCTGCCGCGACGGCAGAGACGCGGTGCGGTTGATCCGAGAACCCCTCGACGTCGTCGTCGACCTGCTGACCAAGCGGACCAGGCGGTTGCTGTCCGCACGGCCGGTGACACTGGCGAAAGGTCGGGCGGACCGCTCCCTGCCGCGCCCCTGATCAGGGCGCGCTGCCCATTGCAGCCGCGCGCCCGCGTTTCGATATCTGTAACGTACCTGTGGCCAGCCAGGCCGATCCGGCCGTTCCACGGAGAGCAGCATGTCGGGCATCGAGGGTAAAGTTGTTGCCATCACGGGCGCCAGCAGCGGGATTGGCGAGGCGACGGCGCTGCTGCTGGCGGCAAGCGGGGCAAAGCTGGTGCTGGGCGCGCGTCGGACGGACCGGCTCGAAGCGGTCGCGGCCCGGATCGCGCAGGCGGGCGGCGAGGCAGCCTGGCTGGCTACCGACGTGAAGCGGCGGGAGGATGTTGCCGCACTGGTCGCGCATGCCTGCGAGCGGTTCGGCCGGCTTGATGTGCTCGTCAACAATGCCGGCATCGGGCCGATCTCGCCGCTGGACGATCTCCGCGTCGAGGAGTGGGAGGACATGGTCGACATCAACATCAAGGGTGTGTTGTACGGCATCGCCGCTGCGTTGCCGGTGTTCCGGCGGCAGGGGTCCGGGCACTTCGTCAACGTGGCTTCCACCGCCGGACTTATCGTGCGGCCCTCGATGGCCGTCTATGCCGGCACGAAGTTCGCCGTGCGCGCCATCTCCGAAGGCTTGCGGCAGGAGGCGGGGGAGACTCTGCGTGTGTCCGTGATCACGCCGGGTTTCGTGCAAACGGATTTCGTAGCCGCCGTGACCGATCAGGCCCTACGGGCGCAGCTGGAAGCCTCTCGCGATAAATTCGCCATCCCGGCAGCCGCTATCGCGCGGGCAATCGCATTCGCCATCGAGCAGCCGGCCGAGGTCGATGTGGGCGAGATCGTGGTGCGGCCAACAGCGCAGGGGTGAAATGCGTTGGAGCGGGAACGACTTCCGATAGAGTTGTTCCGCCAGGCTTGAGCCACCAATGTCCGACAGGGTTCTTGCCGCGTTCAGGTGTGCAACGATTGTAAGATCAAGAGCCGTGCCGGACAGCAGGTGGGTCCCACTCGTACCCAAGCCCGCCTTCCAGCAATCACGGTGGCGCAGGCCCCTTCACCACAACCGTCAGATCCTGCGGGCGCAAGGCCGTCGTAAAGGCGCGCTGGATATCCGGCGCCGTAATGGCGAGGTAATGCTCCGCCGCCGTCTGCTGCAACTCCAGCGGCAGGCCCAGATCGGCCAGGCGCAGGTACACTCCCGCTATGCCCGGCACGCTCGCCCGCTGCATCGGCAGGCGGCGCAGCACCTGGGCCTTCGCGCGGGTCAGTTCCGCAGCGCTCACCGGGGTCTGCTGCATATCCCGGATATCCCGGACCACCAGGTCCCGCGCCTTGCCCACGTTCTCCGCATCGGCGCCGAACGTGACCGAGTAGGTGGCCCGGGTGCGGGTCCAGTCGATCGAGCTGCTGACCGAGTACACGTAACCCGTCTTGACCCGCAGGTCGGCATACAGGCGGGAGGAGAAGCCGGAGCCGAGGATCGTGTTGCCCAGCAGCAGCGGGTAGCGGTCGGCACTGGTGACGGGGGTGGCGACCGTCTGCGTCAGATTGACGCTATCCTGCAGGCTGCTCTCATCCGGCACCTGCACCTGGGACGCCTGGCTCGGCGGCACCGGCGGCAGGTCGATCGCCGGTGTCGGGCCGTTTGCCTGCCAGCCGCCGAACGTCTCGCTCACCACCCGGCGCGCCTCGTCCGGCGTCACGTCCCCCACGACCACGATCGTCGTGAAGTCGGGGCGGTAGGCGGCGGCGTAGTAGGCGGTCACGTCCTCGAGCTTGAGCGCGGACACGGTCTCGGGCGTCGGCTGCCGCAGCGTCGGGTCCGCCGGCGGCACGGTGGCGCGGGTGGCGGCCAACTCGGCCAGGTAGTCCGGTGATTGCAGCAGGCCGCCCAGGCTCTGCGCCAGTTGGCCGCGCGCGACCTCGAACGCGCGCTGCGGGAAGGCGGGGTGGAGCTCGTTGTCGGCCAGCAGCTGCATGCCAGGCTCGAACTCCGCCGTCAGCACCTTCAGCTGGAAGCTCGGCCCGGCGCTGCCGGACGCGGCGATGTCGTCCAGCGCCTTGCGGAAGGCCAACCGGTCGCGACTGGTGCTGCCGTAGCTGAACAACTCGCTGGTGAGCGGGCCGACACCCTCCTCACCCGGCGGCACTTCCATATCCGAGACCTGGCGCACCTGACCGTAGACGGAGACGGTGTGGCTGACATGCTCGGGCTGCACGATCAGCCGCAAGCCGTTTGGCAGCACGCTGACATCGGGCGGCGCCCCCGGATCCGGCAGATGCAGACTGGCCAGCGCGGTGGTGGCCCAGTCCGGGAGCGTCACCGGGTGATCCGGCACGGCGGCGAACGATTCGGCGCCGCCGAACCCGGCGCTGGTGCCGGGAACGGCCACCGCGCGGGGTGTGAGGATCGCGGTGATCGCGTGGTCCGGATCCAGCAAGTCGCGCGCCAGGCGGTTGACGTCGGCCGGGGTCACGGCGGCGTAGGCGCGGGCCACGTCGTCCGGCGATTGCTCGTCGGCGAAGCCCAGCGCGTTGGACCAGGTGCCGGCCAGGCCGCTGATGCTGTCGGCGGAAAATTCGAGCTGGGCGATCTCCTGCTTCTTGGATGCCTCGACCAGCTCGGCCGGCACGCCGTTCTGCGCGAAGTCGGCCAGCACCTGGCGTATGTCGGCCAGCAGCGGCGCCGGGTCACCTCCCTTGGGGAAGGCGGCGATGGCCAGGCCCATGCCCACGTCGGCCTTGGCGCGGTAGGAGAACTGCGCGAGCAGGGCGCGGCCGGCGGGCACCAGGCCGTAGAATGCGGCGCGGCGGCTGCCCAACACGTCGCCCAGAATGTCGGCGGCGGCGAAATCGGCCGCCTTCTGGCCCGGCATGCGGTAGGCGAGGGTGACGAGGCCGACGGGGAAGTCGGTCGGGAAGCTCAGCGTCTTGGGCTGCACCGGGCCGGTCACGATGGGTGCGTGCACCGGGACCTCGCGGCGCGGGATGGCACCGAACGCGGCCTTCACCTCGTCCAGCGCCGCCTGGGGCTGCACGTCTCCGGCGATCACCAAGATGGCGTTGTTGGGCGCGTACCACTTCTCGTAGAACTGTCGCAGCAGGGCCGCGTCCGTCTTGTCGAAGGACGGGCGGGTGCCGAGCGCGTCGTGCTCGTACGGCGTGCCGGCGAACAGCAGCGACTGCGCCTGGACCATGTAGGTGTAGAACGGGCTGGACAGGTCGCGGGACACCTCCTGCTCGATGGCACCGCGCTCCTGCTCCCAATCCGCCTGGTTCAGGCTGAGGCCCGCCATGCGGAGCGCCTCGCTGTGCAGGGCGACGGCGAGGTCGTCCGAGGGGACGGTGTAGGTGTATTTCGTTACCGTCTCGGTGGTGCTGGCGTTGTATACGCCGCCGAGTTGGGCACCGAGCTCGGCCAATTGGTCGCGGTCCAGCCCCTCGCTGCCGCGGAACATCATGTGCTCGAGCGCATGGGCGGTGCCGGGGAAGCCGGCCGGCGCGTCGTTGGAGCCGGCGAGGTAGCTGAGCTCGGTCGTCACCACGGGAGCCAGTTTATCGGGCACCACCACCACGCGCAGCCCGTTGGGGAGCGTGGCGCGGAGCACGGCGCCCGGCTGGGCGATGGGCTCGTCCGCCCGGGACGCGGGTGCGGCAGCGACCGCAACGGTGGCGGCGCAGGCGGTGGCGAAGGCGATCCAGGGGTTCTTCAAGGTCCCATCCGTCGAACGTTCAGTCGATCGTAGATGGAGTGGGGCGCGGAGGCGAGGAGGGATGCCTGCGCGGCTTGCGATGGGGTCGCGGCTAGGACGCCTTTCTCTGCAACTGCTCCACGTCGGTCTGGAGCCGGGACATCTTGCGCTGCATCAGCGTGACCATCTCCACGAACACGCCGAGATCCCTTCGGTCGCCCTCGCGCTGCTGGATTGCGGTGCTGGCGGCTCCCATCGTCACCTGCATGTCCTCGGAGATCTGCGTCAGCTTGTTTTCGATCCGCTCCAACTTCGCCATCATCACGGACCGCAGCTCATTGACGGTTGTATCCGTGGATGAAGTTCTCCGCTCCAGGTCCGAGACCCTCGTCTCCAACCGATCTAGCCGTAAATCCAACCCCGCCAACTTAGTTCCGAGGCGGTCTTCCATCGCCAGCAGGGCCGCCAATACCCGGTCGTCATCCATCGAAGCCTCCGCAACCAGCCCTTCCCGATCGCTGGAGGCCAAGCCGCGGGATGGTGCGACGATGGGCGAGTTGCTGATGCGCGGCAACGTCATGATGAAGGGCTACCTGAAGGACCCGGCGGCGACGGCGGCGGCGTTCGCAGGCGGCTGGTTCCACACCGGGGACCTCGGCGTCTGGCATCCGGACGGCTATGCCGAGATCCGCGACCGCGCGAAGGACATCATCATCAGCGGCGGCGAGAACATCTCCACCATCGAGGTGGAGAGCGTGCTCTACCACCACCCGGCGGTGTTGGAGGCGGCGGTGGTCGCCCGGCCGGACGCGAAATGGGGGAGACACCCTGCGCCTTCGTGATGCTGCGGCCCGGTGCCCTGGCCAGCGAGGCGGACATCATCGCTTTCTGCCGCGAGCACATCGCCCACTTCAAGGCACCGCGGACAGTGGTGTTCGGGCCGCTGCCGAAGACGTCCACCGGGAAGATGCAGAAGTTCCAGCTCCGCGAGAGGGCCCGCGCGCTCGGCGCATGACCGAGGGCGCAAATGCCGGGAACGGTGGCCAAAGGGCGAGCGTTCAACGCACCATGATCCGTGTCCTGATCGTCCTCGGCTTGCTCGTTCTCGCGTCTTGTGCTGCCGAAACCGGCCCGCCCGGCCAACCCTCACCGGACAGCACGATCAATCCTGTGAGCGGCACCTCGTCGAAGGGCGGCCGGTAAACAGGGGAAGAATGCCGGCTCGGGCTACCGCAACTTCTCCAGCAACCACTTCACCGCGTTCACCTGCAGCCGGCCGATATCGCCCCCGGCCACGCCCTCGTAGCCGTGCCTGCCCGTGTAGGGCACCAACTCGGACGCGACGTTGTGGGCCTTCAACGTGTCCGCCAGCTGCCGAGACTGGTCGAACGGCACGACCTGGTCCTGCTCGCCGTGGATGATGTACACCGGCGCGCTGTGCGCCCCCACCGAGGGCAGCGGCGACGCCGTTAGCAGGTCCGTCCCGCTGACCGAAGGCGTGCCGAACATGGCTTCGATCGATCCGGTGCCGTACAGGCCCATGCCAGGCAGGTCCATCGGCCCGAACTGGTCCACCACCGCCGTCACGACCGGCTTCTGGTTGGCGAACAGGGCTGCCATGTCGCCGTCGACGATCCGGGGCAGCACGCCCAGGAACACGGCCAATTGGGCGCCCGCGGAGTCGCCGATCGCACCCAGCCGCCGCGGATCGATACCGAAATCGGCCGCATGGGCGCGCAGGAAGCGGACGGCGAGTTGCGCGTCCACCAGCTGGGCCGGCCAGCGTGTCTCGGGGCGGTTCTTGTCGGCCAGGCGATAGTCGATGTTGAACACCACGGCGCCCTGGGCCGCGACCATCTTGGCCAGGTCCGAATCGAACTGGCGCGACCCCTCGACCCAGCCGCCGCCATGGATCACCACCACGGCCGGCTTGCGCCCGCGCGGCTCGGTGGGGATGTAGAGATCCCCCTGCTCCATCGGCAGCGGGCCGTAGGGCAGGTTGGCCCGGGTCTCGACCGCCGGCTGGGCGCGGACGCCGGGGGCCAGGCCACACAGGACCAGCAGCCCGAGTGCGGCGAATTGCGGCCAAGGCCGCAGATCGATATACGCCCGGCGCACGCTGTCTTTACACACTGGACCTGCCATGCGCTTCACAGTGGACCGTCTCGACCACATCGTCATCAATTGCAAGGACGTCGAGATCACCGCGTCCTGGTATCAGCGCGTGCTCGGCATGGAGCGTGAGGATTTCGACGATCATCGCACCGCGCTGAAATTCGGCGGGCAGAAGATCAACCTGCGACCGGCGGAAACCGACACCCGCACCTGGATCACCGGGCTGAACGCCAAGCCCGGCGCGGTCGATGCGTGCTTCATCACCGCGGTCGGGCCGGCGGACGTGGTCCACCACCTGCATGATTGCGGCATCGCGATCGAGACGGGACCGGTGAGCAAGATCGGCGCCCTCGGCCCGATTCAGTCGGTCTACTGCCGGGATCCGGACGGCAACCTGATCGAGATCGCGTCCTATCTCGGGCACTGAGGGCGACCCGTTCGGCTTCGACCTGCCGCCGGAGCTGATCGCGCAGATGCCCGCCCGCCCGCGCGAGGCGGCACGCCTGCTGGCAGTAGGGGCGGCGCTGGCGGACCATGTGGTCGCCGACCTGCCGGGCCTGCTCGCCCCCGGGGACCTGCTCGTCGCGAACGACACGCGGGTAATCCCGGCGCAGCTCTCGGCGCATCGCGGCGCGGCCCGGATCGGGCTGACTCTGGACCGTCCGCTCCCGGATGGCACCTGGCACGCACTGGCCCGCAACGCGCGCCGGGTGGCGCCGGGCGACGTGCTGTCGCTGCGGGGCACCGAGATGCGGGCCGCCGTGGTGGACCGTGCGGAGGGCAGCGTGACGCTGCGTTTCGACAGGGACGGGGAAGCGTTCGCGGTGGCGCTGCGGGAGGCCGGCGCGCTCGCCTTGCCGCCCTACATCGCCCGCCCGTCCGGCCCGACCAAGGCCGATGCCAGCGACTACCAGACGGTGTTCGCGCGGCACGAGGGCGCCGTCGCCGCGCCGACTGGGGGATTGCACTTCACCCCGGGCCTGCTGGCGGCGCTCGAGGCGGCGGGGGTGGGCCGCACGACCGTAACCCTGCACGTGGGCGCCGGCACGTTCCTGCCCGTCCGGGGGGACCCGGCGGACCATCGCATGCATCCGGAGCGCGGCGAGCTGACCGAGGCCGCGGCCACCGTGATCGGCCGGGCCAGCCGCGTCGTCGCCGTGGGGACCACCACGCTGCGGCTGCTGGAGTCGGCGGCGACGGAAGATGGCGTGCAGCCGTTCCGGGGGGAGACGGCGCTGTTCATCCGGCCGGGATTCCGCTTCCGTGCCGTGCACCGCCTGATGACGAACTTCCACCTGCCGCACTCGACTCTGTTCATGCTGGTATGCGCCTTCGCCGGCACGGATCGGATGCAGGCCGCCTACGCGCACGCGATCGGGCTGGGGTACCGCTTCTACAGCTACGGCGACTCGAGCCTGCTTTCCCCGGCCGGCAGCACTCCGGCATCCTAGGCCGCGCGCGCGGCGCGTGCCCCGCACCCGGCTGATTTCGCGACGTATGGGACTAGGACACCATCGATGAGGCCGGGCCGATGAGGCTGACCTTTGCCGTCGCGGCCGAAACGGCCTTGACCCTCGGCCTTCTCGGCACCGACGATCCGGCCAGGGCCCAAGCGACCCCTCCCTCGTCCCCGACGCCGGACGCGATGGCCCAGGGGCGAGCCTACTTCATGCAGCACTCCTTCGACTTTCCGACGGTGTTCCGCGCACACCATCCCGGGCCGGCCTGGGTTTTGCTGCATGCCTCCGACTTCAACCTCAGCCCGGAGCAGACGGCGCGGATGGAGCAGTTGCGCGGCGAGATGCGAAGCCATGTCGCGGACGACAGCGCCACGCTCAAACAGGCCTATGCGCGATACGAGGCCGACTCGCACGAGGCGACGCCGGAGGAAAAGACTATGCTCCAGGATGTCCACGCCGTGGGGGATGCACAGACCCAACTCGCCGGGACGATGAGCCCGTATCACCTGCAAAGCTACGCGCTGCTCAATCCGTCGCAGAAGCAGATCTACGACCGGCTCGTTGCCGCTGGTCCTTGAGCAGGCCCAAGGGCGAGCTGACACATACGGGAACCGGGCCGCGCGGGGAGGATCGGATTCCACCTGCTGAGGGCGGCGAGGTCGCGATGCCGGATTGACCCTGGGCCGTCGTGTAGCGATGAGGGGCCGTGACACTCTCCTGGACTTCTTCCACGACGGACGGCGCTGCCCGTAGCGGCGTGCTTCACACGGCCCACGGCGACGTTGCCACCCCCGTGTTCATGCCCGTCGGCACCGCCGGGACCGTGAAGGCAATGACCGCGGACGCCGTGCGGGCCACGGGCGCCCAGATGGTGCTCGGCAATACCTACCACCTCATGCTGCGGCCCGGCGGGGCCCGGGTCGGGGCGCTCGGCGGCTTGCACCGGTTCATGGATTGGCCGGGCCCGATCCTGACCGACTCCGGCGGCTTCCAGGTCATGTCGCTTGCCGGGTTGCGGACCATGGATGAAGGCGGCGTCACCTTCCGGTCCCATCTGGACGGTGCCCTGCACCGGCTCACCCCGGAAACTTCGACCGCCATCCAGGACCAGTTGGATGCCACGGTCACCATGGCGTTCGACGAGTGCACGCCATTCCCCGCCACCCGCGACCAGGTGAACGCCTCGATGGAGCTGTCCATGCGCTGGGCTGCCCGATCTCGCACGGCGTTCCAGCCGCGCGCTGGGTATGGCCAGTTCGGCATCGTGCAGGGGGGCGTCTTTCCGGAGCTGCGCACCCGGTCGGTTGCGGCGCTGACACCACTGGGCTTCGAGGGCTACGCGGTCGGCGGCCTGGCCGTGGGCGAGGGGCAGGCAGCCATGTTCGCCGTGCTGGACGCGACGGTGCCGCAGCTGCCGACAGACAGGCCGCGCTATTTGATGGGCGTGGGCACGCCGGACGACTTGCTGGGCGCAGTGTCGCGGGGGGTGGACATGTTCGACTGCGTGATGCCGACCCGCGCCGGCCGAACCGCGCGTGCCTACACGAGCTCGGGGGTGCTCAACCTGCGCAATGCGCGCCATGCCGGCGATGCCGCGCCGCTCGACGCGGCCTGCGCGTGCCTGGCCTGCACCCGGCATAGCCGTGCCTACCTGCACCATCTGTTCCGCGCCGGCGAGATGCTCGGGCCGATGCTGCTGACCGGGCACAACCTCACCTACTACGCCGACTTGATGGCCGGCATGCGCGCGGCGATCGCGGCGGGGCGGTTGGTGGCGTTCTCCGGCGATGTACGGGCGGGGTGGGAGGCCGGCCGGGCTGGACAGCACGCGCCGCCATGCTCACTTCCGCCAGCATGACCAACCCTTCCTACGCCAGCCTTACGCAACTCGGCCACGCGACTGCCCTGCCCGCCTCCCCCGCGGAAGCCACGCTCGAGCGCGTGCCCAGTCCGCACCAGGGTGCCAATTACGTCGTGCGGTTCACCGCGCCCGAGTTCACCTCGCTCTGCCCGCTGACCGGGCAGCCGGACTTCGCCCACATCGTGATCGACTACGTGCCGGGCGAGTGGCTGGTGGAGAGCAAGTCCCTCAAGCTGTTCCTCGGCAGCTTCCGCAACCACGGCGCCTTCCACGAGGCGTGCACGATGGCAATTGCGGACCGGCTGGTCCACTTGCTCACCCCGCGCTGGCTGCGGATCGGTGCCTACTGGTACCCGCGCGGCGGCATCCCGATCGATGTGTTCTGGCAGACGGGCGCCCCGCCCGAGGGCGCCTGGGTGCCGGACCAGGGCGTGCCGCCGTACCGTGGCCGGGGCTGAGGCGGCGATCCGGGCCAAGGCGCTCGCCCTTGGCTTCGACGCCGTCGGGTTCGCCCCCGCATCCCTGGGGCCGGAGGCCCGCGAGCGGCTGGGTGCGTTCATCGCCGCCGGCCAGCACGGTGACATGGGCTGGATGGCGGAGCGCGCCGATCAGCGCGGCCACCCGCAGGCGCTGTGGGCGGAGGCACGCAGCGTGGTCGCACTCGGCGTGTCCTACGCACCCGACGGTGACCCGCTCGCCACCACGCGCCGGCCCGATCGCGGCAATATCTCGGTCTATGCACGCAACCGGGATTATCATGACCTGGTTAAGGGAATGCTAAAGCACCTGGCGCAGTTCATCGCCGGCCGCTTCGGCCCCGAAGTGAAGGTGTTCGTGGACACAGCACCGGTGATGGAGAAGCCGCTAGCGCAGGCGGCCGGGCTCGGCTGGCAGGGCAAGCACACCAACCTGGTTTCCCGCAGCGCCGGGTCATGGCTGTTCCTGGGGGAGATCTACACCACGCTCGAGCTGCTGCCCGACCTGCCGCATGCCGACCGCTGCGGAACGTGCGACCGCTGCCAGGTGGCGTGCCCGACGGCGGCGTTCCCCGCGCCGTACCGGCTGGATGCCACGCGATGCATCTCCTACCTCACGATCGAGCATCGCGGCCCGGTGCCGGAGGCGTTGCGCCCGCTGATCGGCAACCGGATCTATGGTTGCGACGACTGCCTTGCCGTGTGTCCGTGGAACCGCTTCGCCCAGGCATCCCGCCACGCCAAGCTGCAGGCGCGGCCGGAGCTGACGGCGCCACATCTGGCCGACCTCGCCACGCTGGACGAGGCCGGTTTCCGCGCCCTGTTCAGCGGCTCGCCGATCAAGCGCATCGGCCGCGACCGGTTCGCCCGCAACGTGGCCATCGCGATCGGCAACTCCGCCGACCCGGCGCTTGCCCCCTCGGCCGCGCACCTCGCCCGTGATCCTGACCCGGTGGTGGCCGACGCCGGGTCCTGGGCCCTGTCCCGCCTGGCATGACGCTGGAGAAGCGTAGCGTGACGCTGGCCGGCCACCGCACGTCCGTGGCGCTGGAACCCGAGTTCTGGGCGGCGCTGGAGGCGCTGGCCGTCCGGACAGGGCGGACCTTGGCCGGCCTGGTGGCCGCGGTGGACGCCGCCCGCGAGCCTGGCCGGCCGCTCGCGTCGGCGTTGCGGGTCTTCGCACTATCCTCCGGCTGTTAACCTTTCCGAAAGGGTGTCCGCCCATCCTGATGCCAGGCCACAAACGGCCGGTAACAGGAGCAAAACAGCATGCAAGCGATCCAGACTGCCAAGCCCACACAGGTCAGTCCCCTCGTGCTCGCGGACCGGCTGATCACCCTCGCCCAGGACGCCGACCGCGCCGGCTACGCCCGCTCCGCCAGCCACCTGCTCGGCCTCGCCTACGCCGTGTTCGACGAGGAGCCGCTACGCGCGAACTGAGGCCGGAATCGTAGGTTCAGGTGAGGGCGCGGACTTCTCCACCGTCATGCCAGGCCTTGAGCCTGGCATCCACGGCGTCGGATCGGCACACGCCAGTGATGATCTCGCAGGCGTTGGAGGCCAATACGCTCGACGTGTCTTGGACAACGCCGTGGATGCCAGGCTCAAGGCCTGGCATGACGGGAAGTCCGCGGATAACGGCGACTACACTCCATCCAAGCCAGCAACCGCCCGCAACGCGTCCGCGATCCCCGGCGCCGCCGCCAGGATCGGCGCGCCCTGCGCCGGCCCGGGGCCGTCCATGAAGCCGCTCACCACCGCCCCGGCCTCCGCTAGCACGGCGAGCGCGGCGGCGACGTCCCACAAATTGATGTGCATCTCGACATACGCATCGATATGCCCCGCCGCGACCTCCGCAAGCCCGAGCGCGCCCGAGCCGCCCGAGCGCATCATCGCACCCGCCCCCATCACCCGGCTGCAGAGTTCCAGGTAATCGGGCGTTGGCCGCCGCGGAGACCAGCCGCATTCTACGATCGCGCGGGACAGAGACGCCGTGCCCGCGGCGCGGATCGGCGCCCCGTTCAGCGTCGCGCCCTGCCCGGCACACGCCGCGTAGGTAGTACTTAGCCGTGGTGCCGCCAGCACGCCCAGCAGCGGTCGGCGATCCTCGACCAGGCCAAGCGACACGGTCCACCGCGTGCCGCCATGCGCGAAGTTGCTGGTGCCG
>CAXSEK010000010.1:0-15114 GCA_964235625.1 uncultured Acetobacteraceae bacterium | reverse complement strand
AGATTTCTTCCACCATAACCCTTGCACCAAAAGGGCCGTCCACACACACCCTACCGTCACATCAAGTCGTAACGGTCCGCGTTCATCACTTTCGTCCAAGCTGCCACGAAATCCTTGACGAACTTCGTCTCCGATCCGGCGCAGCCATAGACCTCGGCCAGCGCCCGCATCTGCGAGTGTGACCCGAAGATGAGGTCGACCCGGCTCGCGGTCCACTTCACCTCCTTCGTCTTGCGGTCACGGCCCTCGAACGCGTTCTCGGACCCCGTCGGCATCCATTCCAGGCCCATGGTCAGCAGGTTGACGAAGAAGTCGTTCGTCAGCTTGCCGGGCTGCGTGGTGAACACGCCGTGCTTGGAGTCGCCGGTGTTGGCACCCAGCACCCGCAGGCCGCCGACCAGCACCGTCATCTCCGGCCCGCTCAGCCGCATCAGCTCGGCCTTGTCCACCAACGCCTCCTCGGGCGCCATGAACTGCGCGCCCTCGTAGTGGTTGCGGAACCCGTCAGCCTTCGGCTCCAGCGGCGCGAACGACGCGACGTCGGTCTCCTCCTGCGTCGCATCCATGCGGCCCGGCGTGAATGGCACCTTGATGTCGCTCCCGGCCGCCTTCGCCGCCTGCTCCACCGCGGCACAGCCACCGAGCACGATGAGGTCGGCGATCGACACCTTCATCCCGCCTGGCGCGGACGCGTTGAACGCCGCCTGCACCCCTTCGAGGGCCTGCAGCACCACAGCCAGCTTGGCCGGCTCGTTCACCGTCCAATCCTTCTGCGGCGCTAGCCGGATGCGCGCCCCGTTCGCCCCGCCGCGCTTGTCCGAGAACCGGAACGTCGCGGCCGATCCCCAGGCCGTCGAGACCAACTGCGACACCGTGAGCCCGGTCGCCACGATCTGGCCCTTGAGCGCCAGGATCTCCGGTTCGCCGATCACCGGATGATCAACGGCCGGAATCCGGTCCTGCCACATCAGCTTCTCGCTCGGGACGAGTGGGCCGAGATAGCGCTGGATCGGACCCATGTCGCGATGCGTGAGCTTGAACCAGGCACGGGCGAATGCGTCCGCGAACTCGTCCGGATGCTCATAGAACCGGCGCGAGATCTTCTCGTAGATCGGGTCCGCCTTCAGCGCGAGATCCGACGTCAGCATCGTCGGCTTGCGCATCTTCGAGGCGTCGTGCGCGTGCGGGATGTCGGACGGGGCGTCCTTCGCCTCCCACTGCCAGGCACCGGCCGGGCTCTTCACCAGCTCCCACTCATACTTGAACAGGTTGTCGAAGTAGTGGTTGCTCCACTGCGTCGGCGTTTGCGACCAGGTGACTTCCAGGCCGGCCGTGATCGCGTCGCCGCCGTGACCGGTGCCGAACTTGCTCTTCCAGCCGAGTCCCTGGTCCTCGATTGCGCCGCCCTCGGGCTCCGCACCGATGAAAGACGGGTCGCCGGCGCCGTGGGTCTTGCCGAACGTGTGGCCACCGGCGACCAGCGCTACCGTCTCCTCGTCGTTCATGGCCATGCGCGCGAAGGTCTCGCGGATGTCCCGGGCCGAGCCGAGCGGGTCGGGGTTGCTGTTCGGGCCTTCCGGGTTGACGTAGATCAGGCCCATCTGCACCGCACCGAGCCGGCTATCCAGCTGCCGCTCGCCACTGTAGCGCTCGTCGCCCAGCCAGGTCCCCTCGGGGCCCCAGTACAGCTCCTCCGGCTCCCAGGTGTCCGCGCGGCCCCCGGCGAAACCGAATGTCTGGAAGCCCATCGACTCCAGCGCCACGTTGCCGACGAGCACGAACAGGTCGGCCCAGGACAGCTTGTCGCCGTATTTCTGCTTGATTGGCCACAGCAGCCGGCGTCCCTTGTCCAGGTTCGCGTTGTCCGGCCAGCTGTTCAGCGGTGCGAAGCGCTGCTGGCCACCGCCAGCGCCGCCGCGGCCATCGACCGTGCGGTAGGTGCCCGCGCTGTGCCACGCCAGGCGGATGAACAGCCCGCCGTAATGCCCGAAATCAGCCGGCCACCATTCCTGGCTGTCCGTCATCAGGGCGTGCAGGTCCTGCACCACGGCCTTCAGGTCGAGCGTCTTGAACGCCTCGGCATAGTCAAATGTCTCGCCCATCGGGTTGGCCCGCGGCGAATGCTGGCTCAGCGAATTGAGGCTCAGATGCTCCGGCCACCAGTCCCGGTTACCCCGGCGCGAACTGCTGCTCTTCTGGCCCCCGTGTGCGACCGGGCATCCCTCGATCTTGTTGTCGGTCATACCATCCATGGTGTCTCTCCTGATGAAGTCGCCTGGTCGCAAGCCGCGCCAAATTGCCCGGCAGGCTCAATGCTCTCGATTATCACGGCTATCACTTTAGCGCCGGTTTGCTTCAGTGGGAAATCGATTATCGACAAGGCGCTGATTGATGCAACCGATCAATTGCCGGCGTTTGGATGCTGTGGACGCTGGGCGGCAAGTGGGCCTGCAGGGTCTTTGCCAGCAGGTGGATGTCGCGCACCCGGGGATAGCTGCGGCGCCACGTGAGGCCGATGCGCCGCCCGACCCCCGCCTCCAGCTGCCGGGTCGTGACCGCACGAGCCCGCGCCTCGGTGCACGCCATCGCCGGCAGCAGCGTGCTGCCCAGCCCCGTCGCCACCATCTGGAAGATGGTCTCCAGGCTGGTCGCGCGGAAATCCCCCTCCGCATCGCGCTCGCTCGTGCCGCAGATCGCCAGCGCCTGGTCGCGCAGGCAATGCCCCTCGGTCAGCAGCAGCAGCCGCTGCCCCAGCAAATCCTCCTGCGTCATCACCGTGGCGGCGGCGGGCTTGCGGCTCTTGGGCTCTGCGAACCAGAACGGCTCATCGAACAGGGGCAGCGTCTCCAGCCGGTCATCCGCCACCGGCAGCGCCACGAGGGCCGCGTCGATCCGGTGGGACGCGAGCCGCTCCAGCAACGGGGCGGTCAGATCCTCCCGCACCGCCAGCCGCAGCTCCGGATACGCCCCCTTCAGCGCCGGCACGAGCCACGGCAGCAAATAGGGCCCGAGCGTCGGGATCACGCCGAGGCTGAACCGGCCGCACAAAGGCCCCGAGATCGTCTGCCCGATCCCGGCGATCGCCTCGACATCCGCCAGCACCTGCCGCGCCCGCCCCGCAATCTCCGCCCCGATCACCGTTACACTAACCGATTGTGTCGTACGCTCGAACAGCGTCACGCCAAGCTGCCTCTCGAGCTTCTTGATCTGCGTGCTGAGCGTGGACTGCCCGATGTCGCACGCCGCGGCGGCCCGTCCGAAATGCCCCTGATCGGCGAGGGCGACCACGTAGCGCAAGTCTTGCAGCGTCATGGTCGCCTCGTCCCATCAATAAATCGGCCGCGATCGATCGATGCGCCACTCCCCCAGCGCAAGCAAGGCGCGCACATCCGCGGGTACCCGAATCACCCCATCACAACCGACGAAAATCCCTTTTTCCCCCTCGACGCTCCAGCCGCCAATCGAATACCGTCTCCATACACCGGGCGGCCAAACCAGCCCCGGACGCCCGTGACCCGGCCTCGTGACCCCTGCACGGAGCCCGATGATGACGCCTTCCCCCGCCACCCTGCCCCCCGCCGATGCCGGCGCGGCGCAAGTCGGATCCGCCCGCCTCGGCGCCTGGCTAACGGCCCTGTTGGCCGTGCCGGTGCTCGGCTTCTTCTGCTTTGCCGCCTTCAGCCCCCCGACCCTGCGCGTTCCCGTCACCCCGGGGCAGCCGATGACGATCTGGTACCTGTACGGCCTGGGCCTGATCGGCTTCGCCCTCGTGCTCGGCCTCATCTACGTCACGGTGACCAACCGGGCCGCGGACCGGCTCACCAAGGCCGGCGGCATCACGGCGTTGGCCGCTGCCCTGCTGCTGCCGGGCCAGCCGGCCCAGGCCGCGTCCGCGGCGGAACCGGCCGGGGTGAACGTGACTGCCCTGATACTGTTCATGACCCTGGTCGTCATCACCCTGCTGATCACCTGGTGGGCCGCGCGGCGGACGCGCTCGGCCAAGGACTTCTACGCCGCCGGCGGCAACATGCGCGCCCTGCCGAACGGGCTGGCCATCGCCGGGGATCTGATCTCCGCCGGCGCCTTCCTCGGCCTGACCGGGCTGGTGTACGGCGTTGGTTTCGACGGGCTGGTCTATGCCGCCGGATACAGCGTCGGCTACCCCGTGATCACCATGCTGTTCGCCGACCGCATGCGTAACCTGGGCAAGTTCACCTTCGCCGACGTGCTCGCCAGCCGGCTTGCCAAGACGCCGATGCGCGTCTTCGCCGCCATCAGCACCCTGTTCATCGTGATGTTCTACCTCATCGCGCAGATGGTCGGCGCCGGCCAACTGGTGGAGCTGCTGTTCGGCCTCGACTACGTCTATGCCGAGATCGCGGTCGGCCTGCTGATGGTCTGCTACGTGATGTTCGGCGGCATGATGGCGACCACCTGGGTGCAGATCATCAAGGCCGTGCTGATGCTGGTCTCCGGCACCTCGATCGCGCTGCTGTCGCTCCGGGCGTTCGGCTTCGACTACAACGCGCTGCTGGCCAAGGCGGTCGCCGTGCACCCGAAGCACGAGGCGATGCTGGCGCCGGTCAGCTTCGTGGCGGCCCCGCTTTCCGCCCTGTCGCTCGGCCTCGCGATGTTCTTCGGCTCCGCTGGGCTGCCGCACATGATCATGCGGTTCTTCACCGTGCCGGACGCGCGCACCGCCCGGGTGTCGATGATGTGGGCCTCGCTGTTCATCGGCAGCTTCTTCGCGCTGATCAGCGTGATCGGCCCGGCCGCCGTCGCCCTGGTGATGTCGGACCCGCAATACAGCCTGCCCGGCGGCGGCCTGCGCGGCGGCGGCAACATGGCGGCGATCCACCTGGCGCACGCCGTCGGCGGCAACCTCATGCTGGGCTTCGTCTCGGCCGTGGCGTTCGCCACCATCCTCGCCGTGGTGGCCGGGCTGACCCTGGCCGGCAGCTCCGCCGTGTCGCACGACCTCTACGCGAACGTCTTCCGCAAGGGGCCGCCGGACGAGGCGAAGGAGGTGCGGATCTCCAAGATGGTGACGCTGGTGCTGGGCGTGCTGGCCGTCGTGCTCGGCATCGCCTTCCGGACGCAGAACATCGCCTATCTGGTAGCGCTGGCCATCAGCGTCGCGGCGTCCTCCAACTTCCCCCTGCTGCTGCTGGCGATCTACTGGCGCGGGCTGACCACGCTGGGCGCCGTGCTGGGCGGTGCGACCGGGCTGATCGGCTCCGTCGTGCTGACGGTGCTGGGCCCGGCGGTCTGGGTGAAGGTGCTGGGCAACGCCACGCCGATCGTGGCACTCGACCCGCCCACCCTGATCAGCATGCCGCTTGCCTTCGCCGTGTGCATCGGCGTGTCCATCCTCGACCGCAGCACGCAGGCGGCGCGGGACCGGACGGATTTTGACGGGCAGCAGGTCCGGCCGGCCGGCCGCCTTGCGGCGGCCGAGTGATGGCGGCGCTGTTCGACCCGCTGACGCTGCGGGGCCTCACGCTGCCCAACCGCATCGCCGTCTCGCCGATGACGCAATACAGCGGCATCGATGGCTGCACCGTACCCTGGCACGCCATGCATGTCGGCAGCATGGCGGTGTCCGGCGCCGGCCTTGTGATTATGGAGGCGACCGCCGTCGAGTCGGTCGGGCGCACCACCGCCGGCTGCCTCGGCCTGTATTCCGATGAGAACGAGGCCGCGATGACCCGGCTGGTGTCCGGTATCCGCAGCTACTCGGACACCAAGCTCGGGATGCAGCTGGTCCATGCCGGCCGCCGCGGCTCCGTCCGCAAGCCCTGGGACGCGGACACGGTCAAGCTGCCCCTGCACGAGGGCGGCTGGCCGATCTACGGCCCGACCGAAACGCCCTATCGCGGTGACGTCCACGCGCCGGAAGCGCTGGACGACGTCGGTATCACGCGCGTGCTCGCCGCCTTCGCGAGTGCGGCGTCACGGGCTGACCGCAGCGGCTTCGACTTGCTGGAACTGCACGGCGCGCACGGCTACTTGATGCACGCCTTCCTCTCGCCCATCAGCAACACCCGGTCCGATGCCTATGGCGGCGACGCGGCGCGGCGGATGCGCTTCCCGCTGGAGGTGGTGCAGGCGGTGCGCGCCGCCTGGCCCGCCGCCAAGCCGCTGGGCGTGCGCCTTCCCGGCAGCGACTTCATCGAGGGTGGGCTCACGGTCGAGGACGCGGTCGCGTTCGGGCACGAGCTGAAGGGTCTCGGCGTGGACTACCTGGTGCCCTCCATCGGCCTGCTGGACAGCAAGTTCCGCGCGCCGAAGGTCACGCCGGGCTACATGGTGCCCTTCGCCGAACGCATCCGCCGCGACGTCGGCCTGCCGGTGATGGCGACCGGCATGATCCTCAAACCGAAGCAGGCGGACGCATTGCTCGTCGAGGGGCGGGCCGACCTGGTCGCTATCGGCCGGGCCTTCCTGAACGACCCACGCTGGGCCTGGCACGCCGCCACCGCCCTGGGCGCCGCCGTCGAGATCCCCCGGCAATACGAGCGCGTGCGGCCCAAGGCCTGGCCCGGCTACGCCGAGTCGCGTCCCGAGGACGCCGCACACGCCGCGGCGTTGCGGGCCATGGCCGCGGACTGATTGCCGCGTCCCGGCGGTCCGCTATGCGGTTTCGGCGAACCGCCGGGTTGCTTTCTGGAAGGCCGGCCGCGTCTCCACCTGGCTGACGTAGGCCTGGATGGCCGGATAGCCCGACAGGTCGACCGGGCAGATGCGCCGGAACGTCGTGAACGGATAGGCCATCATGATGTCCGCCGCCGTGAACGCCTCGCCGGCGAAATAGGACGAGCCTTGCAGGCGTGCCTCCACCGACTGCAGCTGCGCCTTTGTGCCGGCCCGCACGCGTGCCATGCCGGGATGGCTGTCGGCGTCGGTCATCATGCGGTCCAGCGACCATTCCCGCAGCAGCTGCAGCATCAGGCTGCCCTCCGCGTAGTGCAGCCAATATAGATAGTGCGGGAACTCGGGTGCGGCAGGCGGGACGGCCAGGCGGCCCTGGCCATGGCGCGCGATCAGGTACTCGACGATCGCTCCGGACTCCGCCAGCACCACGTCTCCATCGCGGATCACCGGGGCGCGGCCGAGCGCGTGCGCGTCCTTGAGCGCCGCCGGGGCATACAGGTCCGGCTGGCGGAGGAAGACCTCCAACTGGTACTCCAGCCCCAGTTCCTCCAGCAGCCAGATGATGCGCTCGGAGCGGGATTGGTCGAGATGGGTGAGTTGGATCATGCGGCTCGCTCTCGCTTCGGCAAAGGAAAAGGGAAACTCTCCTGATCGCGGTCCGCGTGTCCAGTCCGGCTCATCCAGTTCCGTGTCGCCATCCGTCGTTGCCACTGCCACCAGCGGCAAGCCCGCCGTCAGCCGCACCTCGATGCCGGGATGCTGGGCGCGGAACAGTGTCAGGCGGGGCAGCAGCCACCGCACGCTTAACATCACCCATATCTGCTGGAGGAGATCGGCAAACCCTACGACGTCGAGAAGATCGACGCCTCCGGCGGCGCCACCAAGCAGGACTGGCTCCTGGCCATCAACCCCATGGCCAAGGTCCCGGTGCTCGTGCTGGCGGACGGCCGGGTGCTGACCGAGCGCGATAGTCCTCGAAGCCCTGCTGCATCGGGGTCAACGCACCCGCCACGTCATACACCGTGAGCGAGATCGGCGATGCCGGGCGGGGGGCGGCCCGGGTGATCCAGGATCCGCCTGCCACCGCCGCACCGAGGAGGAGCCGGCGCCGCCGCAGCTTCGCGTCGAGCGTCCGCGTCTGCCTGTGTCCCCCCGTTGCAGCCTCATTCCGACCTGCCGGCGCCCCGTCAACTCGGCTGCGACGGTGCCGCGTTTCGTCATGCACCCTGGTTGACGCCGACGGACCCAGGCGGCAGCGTTGCGCGCCACTGCCCTCCAAGGAGGCACCATGCGCCGTATCGTCCTCCTGTCCGCGTGCGCGTGGATGAACGTGCATGCCGCGTCGGCGAAGGACAGCCTGGTCATCGGCGTGGCGCAGTTCCCCGCCAGCCTGCACCCCTACATCAGCGCCCAGACCGTCCAGTGGTATACGATCGGCCTCGCCCAGCGGCCGGTCACGGCGTTCTCGGCCGATGGCGTCCCGGTCTGCCTGCTGTGTGCCGAGCTGCCGACGCTGCAGAACGGCCTGGCACGGATTGAGGACCAGCCAGACGGCACGCACGGCCTGGCCGTCACCATCAAGCTGCGCCCCGGCCTGTCCTGGGGCGATGGCGTGCCGGTCACTGCGAAGGACATCGCCTTCACCTGGCGTGTCGGGCACGACCCGGCGTCCGGTTTCAACAACCTGTACGCCTGGTCCCGCGCCACGAGCGTGGACGTCGTGGACGACAGCACCGCCGTGCTGCATTTGCCCCGCACGCTGGTGACGTACCAGATGTGGGACCACCTGCTCCCCGAGCATATCGAGGCGCCGATCCTGGCCGCCGGCAACGGTGCGCTGGACTACATCAACCACACCGCGTTCAACGTCGCGCCAACCACGCCGGGTCTGTGGGACGGCCCCTACCTCATCACCGCCTACCACTCGGGCGAGTCGATCGAGCTCGCGCCCAACCCGCACTGGCCCGGCAAGCCGCCGGCCATCAAGCGCATCGTGATCCGGCTGATCGACAACACGGCGGCGCTGCAGGCCAACCTGCTGTCGGGCGACGTGGATATGTCGCCGTCCGGCATCGGCATCACCACCGACCAGGCCGTGGTGCTGGAGCGCGACCATCCCGGCCAGTTCCAGTTCTTCTACCGGCCCGGCCTGTCGTATGAGCGGATCGAACCCCAGAAAGATAATCCTTTGCTGGCCGACATCCGCGTACGGCAGGCGCTGTTGCTCGCTTTGGACCGCAAAACCTTAGTGGACCGCCTGTTCGGCGGCCATGCCACGGTCGCCGTCAGCTGGATCAATGAGCTGGAGCCCAACTTCACCACCGATGTGCCGACCTACGGCTACGACCCGGCACACGCCCGCGCTTTGCTGAGGGAGGCCGGGTTCACGCCGGGTCCGGATGGTATCGGCCGCAACGACAAAGGGGAGCGGCTGAGCTTCGAGTTCGCCACCACCTCCGGCAACCGCGTGCGCGAGCTGTCGCAGCAGGTCATGCAGACCTGGTGGCGGGCCGTGGGCGTCGAGGTGACGATCAAGAACGCGCCACCCCGAACGTTCTTCGGCGAGCTGATGCGGCGCCGGGCCTATACCGGCCTGGCCGAGTACGCCAACACCACGCGCATCGGCCTGCCTCCCACCCCCTTTTACGGGAGCGCCGCCGCACCGACGGCGGCCAACAACTTCAACGGCCAGAACTGGTCGGGCTTTACCGACCCGGCGATGGACCACCTGCTCGCGGCGGCCGAGACCGAGTTGGACCCCGCGGCGCAGAAGGCCGATTGGCTGGCGATGCAGCGGCTGTATGTGACGGCACTTCCCGAACTGCCGCTGTATTTCCGGCAGGACCCCGACATCGTGCCGAGCTGGCTGAAGGGCTACCGCGCGACCGGCCGCGAGGACTACCAGACCTACACCGCCGAGGACTGGACGCCCTGACGCAGGGCGGCGATGAACAGGTTCAGGTGCATCTAGCGGGGTTCGCTGCCCAAGGTCAGGGCGTTCCTAACGCTCGTGCGCGTGTCGGTGGGATGCACCCTTCGTGGAACGGGTGGGCTAGACGACGTCCACGGGCGTCAGATCCTGGAACCAACTCTGTGCCTGCACGAAGCCTTTCAGCTTCGGCGACAAGGCGCGCGGGTTCAGGTCGTGCACCACCCAGCACCACATCGACTGGTCGACGATGCGGGTGTGCAGCTGCGCCAGGAGCGCCTCCTGCTTGGCCGGGTCGAACTCGACCATGGCTCGACCGGCCAGGTCGTCGGCGATGTCGTCCTTGAAGAACCCCCAATCCAGACCCTTCGGGGGAGCGAATTGCGAGAACGCGGCCTGGATGATGGCAGTCGGGTCCGAGGAGCCCAGCGAGTTGTTCAGCGCGTGGCCGCCCTTGTTCTCCGGCGCCTTGGCGCCCGCCCGGCGGCGCGCGCGCAGCGACTCCCAGTCCATGGCGTTCAGCGTCACCTCGAACCCGACATCCTCCAGGTTCTCCTTGATCGCTTCGTTCATCGGCAGCGGCTGCATCTGGCCGGAGCCCGACGTGGAGATCAGCAGCGTGATCTTGCATTTATTGTTCGGCCCGAACCCGGCATCGGCCAGATACTTGCGTGCCCGCTCCGGATCATACGTCACATCGATGATCGGGGTGCCGAACCAGGGGTGACCCGGCGGGACCATGCCCTTCGCCGGGATCGCCGTGCCGCCCAGCAACGTCACCAGGCCCTCGCGGTCGATGGCGAAGTTCATCGCGTGGCGTACCCGCACATCCTTGAACGGACTGTCCGGCAGGGTGCTGTACAGGTAGGGCCAGATGTGTGGATATTTGTTCTGCACGATAGTCATGCCGGCCGACTTCAGCTGCGCGATGGTGTCCGGCGGCGGCGCCTCCACCCAATCGACCTGGCCGTTCAGCAGCGCCGACACGCGGGTGACCCCGTCCGGCATCGGCTTGATGATCATCCGGTCCGCCTTTGGAACCCGCGCCGGCTCCCAATAGGCGGCGTTGCGGACGAACTCGACACGTTCCCGCGGCACGACCTTGTCCACGGCCCAGGGGCCCGTACCGGACGGGCGCAGCGCAAAGGCGGACCAGTCGCGCCCGACCTCGGCCCAGCGTGCCGGGCTGGAATAGAAGATGCTGGTCATCTCATAGGGCAGGTTCGCGTCGGCGTCCTTGGTCACCAGTTCGACGCTGTAGGGATCGATGGCGCGGTACTCGGCCAGCACGCTGGTCCAGGTCGCGGCCTGGGCGGATTGGGCGGCATCGTATTGCGGGGCCGAGCCCTTGATCAGCTTGTCCAGGTTCCACAGCTACACCACCGCTTTCAACGTCGGCGGCAACCCCGCGCTGTCGGTGTGCAGCGGCTTCAGCAAGGACGGGCTGCCGTTCTCGCTTCAGATCGTGGGCAAGCTGTTCGACGAGGCGACAGTGCTGCGTGCCGGGGACGCGTACGAGAAGGCGACGCCGTGGCGGGGTCGCCGCCCCGCCTTGTCCGTGCGCGAAGCGGCCTAGCGGCGGGCCAGGATGCACGGCTACATCCTGCGGCGGCTGCTCTACACCATCCCGATCATCATCGGCGTGACGCTGGTGTGCTTTTCGTTCATCCACCTGGCACCCGGCGACCCGATCAGCGCCGTCCTGCCGGAGAACGCCTCCGAGGAGATCGTGGCGCAGATCAAGGCGGCCTATGGCTTCGACAAGCCGTTGCCGCTTCAATACGTGATCTGGTTCGGCAACGTGCTGCACGGCGATTTCGGCCAGTCGATCATGACGCGCCGCCCCGTGTTGAGCGAGGTCGGCCCGGCGGTCGCGAACAGCGCGCTGCTGGCGGTGACGGCGGTTCTGTTCAGCTTCATCCTGGGGGTGAGCCTGGGCCTGGTCGCGGGCATGACCACCAGCCGTGCCACCGACCGCTCCATCAGCGGCTTTGCGGTCTTCGGCATCTCGCTGCCGCATTATTGGCTCGGCATGGTCATGGTGGTTGTGTTCGCGGTCTATTTACGCTGGCTGCCGGCGACCGGCATGGGGCCGGCAGGCACCGACCTGTGGCGGTTCGGGCTGGAGGATCTGCGGCATCTGCTGCTGCCGGCGCTGACCTTGTCGATGATCCCGACCGGCATCGTCGCGCGCTCCGTCCGTGCCAACGTGGCCGAGGTCCGGCGGCAGGATTTCATACAGACGCTGAAGGGCAAGGGCCTGCGGTGGCCGCGCATCTTCCTGCACGTGATCAAGAATGCGGCGCCGCCATCCCTGGCCATCATGGGCCTGCAATTCGCCCAGTTGCTGGGCGGGTCGATCCTGGTGGAAACCGTGTTCTCCTGGCCCGGCACCGGCTTCCTGCTGAACACCGCCATCGCCACCCGCGACCTGCCGCTGCTGCAGGGGACCGTGATCGTGCTCGCCATGGTATTCGTGTTGACCAACCTGGTGGTGGACGTGTTCCAGACCCTGCTGGACCCGAGGGTGCGCCGCGCATGACGACCGAGGCGGCGACCCTCGCAGCCCTGCCGCAGGTGACGGTACGCCGGGCCCGGTCGCGCGGCTATTGGCGCCGGGTCGGCCGGCGCATGCTTCGGGACCCAGTCGGCATGGTGTGCCTAGTCGTGCTGGTCGCCATCGCCCTGTCTGCGATCTTCGCACCGCTGCTGGCACCGGCTGATCCGTACCGGGGCAGCATGATGCGCCGCCTGCTGGCGCCGGGGCAGCGCGGGTACCTGCTGGGCACCGACGAATTGGGGCGCGACATGCTTACCCGCCTGCTGTACGACGGCAGGGTCTCGCTGATGATGGGTATCGCTCCCATCGTGCTCGCAACGGGGATCGGCGGCTCGCTGGGCGTCATCGCCGGGTTCTATGGCCGGCACGTGAACATGGTCATCATGCGAGTGGTGGACGTGTTCTACGCTTTCCCCTCGGTGCTGCTCGCCGTGGCGATGGCGGGCGTGCTCGGCTCCGGCATCTTCAACAGCTTCATCTCGTTGACGCTGGTGTTCATCCCGCCGATGGCGCGCGTCGCCGAGAGCGTCACGACCCAGGTGCGCAGCCAGGATTTCGTCGAGGCGGCACGCGCCACGGGCGCCGGGTCGTTCCGCATCATGACCGGGCACGTGCTGGCGAACGTGATCGGCCCCATCCTGACCTACGCGTCCAGCCTGGTGTCGGTGGCGATCATCATCTCCTCCGGCCTCTCCTTTCTCGGGCTGGGCGCGGCGCCGCCGATCGCGGATTGGGGGCTGATGCTGAACACCCTGCGCCAGGCGATCTATGTGGCGCCGTTCAACGCCGTCATGCCGGGGATCGCCATCTTCCTCACTGCCGTCAGCTTCAACCTGGTCAGCGACAGCCTGCGTTCGGCGATGGATGTGCGCGCTTGACGCAAGACCCGCGCGACCGGGGCGGCCCGCGTCAGCCCATGCTCACCGTGACGGGGCTGAAGAAGTATTTCCCAATCCGGAACAGCCTCGGCACCGTCACTGCCAACGTGCAGGCGGTGGATGGCTTGAGCTTCGCCATCGCGAAGGGCGAGACGCTGGGCGTCGTGGGCGAGAGCGGTTGCGGCAAGTCCACGACGGCCCGGCTGCTGATGCACCTGCTCGAACCCGATGCGGGCGAGTTGGTGCTCGATGGTGACCCAGTCGGGCCCGGCGGCGTCTCGGTCCGCGACCTGCGGCGGCAGGTGCAGATGGTGTTCCAGGACAGCTACTCCTCCCTGAACCCCCGCCACACCGCCGCGGCCGAGATCGCCTTCGGCCTGCGCACCATCGGCCGCAGCCGGGCGGAGGCGCAGGACGTGGCCCGGCAGACCCTCCGCCTGGTCGGGCTGGACCCGGACGTGTTCGCCGGCCGCTACCCGCACGAGATGAGCGGCGGGCAGCGGCAACGCGTCAACATCGCGCGCGGCGTGGCGCTCAATCCCCGGCTGCTGCTGCTGGACGAGGCGGTCTCCGCGCTCGACAAATCCGTGCAGGCCCAGGTGCTGAACCTGCTGCAGGAGCTGAAGCGGCGGCTGAACCTCACCTACCTGTTCATCTCCCACGACCTCAACGTCGTGCACTACATCAGCGACCGGGTGATGGTCATGTACCTCGGCAAGATCGTCGAGATCGGCCCCGTGGACACGATCTGGCGGGAGGCCGCACACCCCTATACGCGCGCGCTGTTCTCCTCCCGCCTGTCGCAGGCACCGGCCGACCGCGTGACGACCCCGCCCTTGACCGGCGACCCTCCGAACCCGATCAACCCGCCCTCCGGATGCCGCTTCCATACCCGCTGCGCACTAGCGGAGCCGGTCTGCGCCGCGTCCGAGCCGCCGTTGCTTCCTACCGGCCCCGACCTGGCGCACGCCGCCGCCTGCCTTGCCGGGCAACCCGGCAGCGGGCACAGCCTGGCCCGGAAGCTCGCCCATGCCGCCTGACGCCGGCCGCATCGTCGAGGTGGAGAACCTCTCCGTCCGCTTCGTCAGCCGGGACGCCGATGTGAGCGTGGTGCGGGACATCTCCTTCACCCTGGACACGGGGGAGGTGCTCTGCCTGCTCGGCGAGTCCGGATCGGGCAAGTCCGTCACCATGCGCGCCCTGCTCGGCCTGCTGCCGCCGACCGCCATCGTCGCCGGGCGGGCCGTGGTCGGCGGCCACGAGGTCACGCGCCTGACGGACCGCCAGATGCGGGTGGTGCGGGGGCCGGTGGCGGCGATGATCTTCCAGGAGCCGATGACCGCGCTGGACCCCGTGTTCACCATCGGCACGCAGATCGCCGAGACGATCGTGGCGCATGAGCGGGTGGGCTACGCCGCCGCCCGCACCCGCGCCCTGCAGCTGCTCGACCTGGTGCAGGTCCCGTCCGCGGCCCGGCGGCTGGACGCTTTCCCGCACGAATTGTCGGGCGGCCTGCGGCAACGGGCGATGATCGCGCTGGCCCTGTCCTGCCGGCCGAAGCTGCTGCTGGCGGACGAGCCGACGACCGCCCTCGATGCCACGGTGCAGATCCAGATCCTGCTGCTGCTGCGCCAGTTGCAGCGCGAGCTGGGCATGGCGACCATCTTCGTCACCCACGACATCGGCGTCGCGTGCGAGATCGCCGACCGGGTGGCGATCATGTACGCCGGCAACTTCGTCGAGGTGAGCCCGGTGGCCGGCCTGATCGACGCGCCGGCCCACCCCTACACGATCGGCCTGCTGAACTCGACGGTGCATGACAGCTCCCGCGGCAGCGCCCTGCCGTCGATTCCGGGCGGCCCGCCGGACCTCGCCAACATGCCGCCCGGCTGCAAGTTCAGTCCGCGTTGTGACCGCTCGACCGCGCGCTGCGAAGTGGCCATGCCCCCGCTCGACATGGTGGCGCCAGGCCGGCGGGTCGCCTGCTACCATCCATCGCTGGAGTTGATGCCCGCATGACCTGACCGTGCGGTGGCTAAAGCCCATTGGGGTGGACGGCCCCGCGGCATCGAGTGCCAAGTTCGGTCGTCATA
>CAXSEK010000009.1:0-16262 GCA_964235625.1 uncultured Acetobacteraceae bacterium | reverse complement strand
GTATCGGACCGGATGAGCCTGAGGCCGGCGCCGCACTTTGACAATCTGCGGCAGCTTCGGTGTAAGCGGTGGATGGGCGCTGCCATCGCTGCCTTCCTGCTCGGGTTCCCGGCCCTGTTCGCGATCGTAAACCCGGTCAGCGGCGCCTTCATCTTTCGCACCCGCACGGCGGACCGCTCCCATGCCGGCCGGGTGAGACTGGCACGGTCCGTCGGGGTGTATTCGGCGCTGGTGATCCTGGTGGCGCTATGGGCGGGTTCCTACGTCCTGGCGTTCTTCGGTATCACTTTGCCGGCCCTGCGTTGCGCGGGCGGAGTGGTGCTGGCGCTGTACGCCTGGTCGTCGCTCAATGCGCCCGAGCGGCGGGAAGTGCGCAAGGCCGAGCAGATTGATGCCGCCGCCGGCGTGGATGACGTCGCGTTCTATCCCCTCACGCTGCCGTTCACGACGGGGCCGGGCACGATCTCGGTTGCGGTGGCGCTGGGGTCGGCACACCCGGCGAGCGGGCTCGCGATCCTCCCGTTCTTCGCCGGCATGTCGGTGGCCGCGGTCGCAGTCGCCGTGCTGGTGTGGCTGCTTTACAGCGCCTCGGACCAGCTGTCTCGCCTGCTCGGCCAGGTGGCGAGCCGTGCGGTCACGCGGCTGTCGGCGTTCTTCCAGCTTTGCATCGGCGTGCAGATCCTGATCACGGGCGTGACGCAGGTGATCCAGCCGCTGCTTCGGCATTGACGCCGAGAAAGCTTAATTCGTGTCTACCCTCCTAAGCTTCCCGGCAGGGATCCGGGTTTGCCGAACAGCCAGCCCTGGCCGAACTCCACGCCCAGTTCGCGCATCATCCGGGCCTCGTCTTCCTGCTCGATCATTTCGGCGATGACCTTCGCGCCCACGAAATTGGCCAGCTCGATCATCGAGAGCAGGAACGCATGCTCCCGGGCATTCTGCACGGCGCCGCGGACGTAGGCGCCGTCCAGCTTCACGTAATCGACCCGGAAATCCCGCAGATACCGGAACGCCGCCGACCCGGCGCCGAAATCGTCCAGGCAGACCGGCACCTGCATCGCCCGCAGCCGGTCGATCGTGGCCGAGGCCGCTGCGACGTCATCGATATCCGCCGTCTCGGTCAGCTCGATCAGGATCCGGCCAGGCGCCACCTGCTCGGCCAGCAGCGTGGTGGCACGCTCGCAGAACTGCCCACTCTGCATCGAGAGGCCGGACACGTTCACCGCGATGCGCGTGTCCGCGGACGCGCGCACGGCGGCCACCGCCTGCTGCATGACCGCCCAATCCAACTCCTCCGACAGGCCGACGGCCTCGGCGAACGTGACGAAGTCCTGTGTCGTCTGGATCGGGCTGCCAGGGGTGAAGGTCGGCCGCAACAGCGCCTCGAAGTGGTGCAGCGCACGACTGCCCATATGGACGACGGGCTGGTACACCAGGCGGAACTTGTTGTTGGCCAGCGAGGCCCGCACGGTGCGGGCACGGGATTGGGCACCGTTGATGAATTCGGCCAGGCCGCGGCTTAGCCCCGCCTCCGTGGTGGCCTTGGCGCCGCCGTCGGCGAACCGGGCCAGCGCGAACCGCAGCGCCCGCGCGGCCTGCACGCCCGTCAGCCCGTCCTGGTCGAGCGGCAGGCAGGTGCTGTGCACGTGCGTGCGGGCGGTGGCGGGGTTGGCCCGCAACAACGCCTCCAACTCGGCTGCCACGGCTTCGAGGTCGGGCGGCGTGTCCGCGAGCACGCCGTAGCGCCCCTTGCCGATCTCGCCAGCAATGGCGCCCGGACCGCCCAGCCGGCCCAGCACTTCCATGATCTCGGATTGCAGCGCCCGCTGCGCCTCCGCCGGCATCGAGGCTTGCGCCGTCGCCAGCCCCGACAGCTCCAGCAGCCCGATCGTGCCGGCCTCACCGGATTTGATCCGCTCCTCGGCGACGCGGGCGAAGGAGGCCGGGGCCACGGCTTGCTCGGAGACGGGGCCGGGAAGGGCGGGCAGGCGGCCGATGGTGAAGCACAGCCGGCCCGGCGCCGAGGGCACGACCAGGCCGGACAGGACCATCGGCGTGCAATCCGCATCCGCGAGGCGGAGCACGAGCGGAGGGAGCCGCCCGCGCATCACCGTCGTCGACAGCGCGAGATCCAGCGCCGAACGGTCGGCCGGTGCGAACAGGCGGTTCAAGTTGCGCCCGACCAACTGCTCGGGCGCTAGCCCGAAACGTGCCTTGAAGGCGCCTGCCGCGAAGGCGATCGCGCCGTCCGCCGATACCTCGACCAGCAGGTCCGACGCGGCGAAGGCGAAGGCCAGGAACCGGTCCTTCTGGCTCAAGCCAGGGAGAGGGGCGCGTTCGGCTACAAGGGTTGACATACAACTCGCCTGATTGATGCCCCATCCTGACGTAGGACGCTTGATGAAAGGTAAACGCCGGACCCGATTTGCCGCGGCTGGGACGGCATGCGACGGTCACGACGGGGCACAGCAGAAAGGCTCGACGATGCAGCTCCATGGGACTCACCACGTGACGGCGATCACGGCCGATGCGCCGGCCAATCACCGCTTCTACACCGCCACGATGGGCATGCGCCTGGTTAAGAAGACGGTGAACCAGGACGACACCTCCGCCTACCACCTGTTCTACGCCGACGGCGAGGGCAGGGCCGGCACCGACCTCACGTTCTTCGACTGGCCGGCTGCGCCCGAACGCCGGGGCACCGGCAGCGTCGTTCGCACGTCCCTGCGGGTGGCCGGCAGCGCGGCGTTGGCCTGGTGGGCGCGGCATCTGGCGGACTCCGGGGTCGTGTGCCGGGCCGTGACGGAGGACGGGCGGGATGCGCTCGCGCTGGAGGATGGCGAGGGCCAGCGCATTCTGCTGGTGGACGATGGCGGCGCCGGCGAGGCCCGGCCCTGGGCCGCCAGCCCGATCCCGGCCGAGCACCAGATCCGCGGCTTGGGGCCGGTGACGGTCAGCGTGCACGCCGCCGGGCCGTCGGAGGCGTTCCTGACCGAGGTGCTCGGCATGCGGCGTGACCGCGTGTTCACCGCGGACGGCGGCGGAGAGACAGTCGTGTTCGCGATGGGCGAGGGTGGCCCGGCAGCCGAGCTGCATCTGCGCGCCGAGCCGAACCTGCCGTCGGCCAAGCAGGGCGCGGGCGGGGTGCACCACGTGGCGTTCCGCATCCCGGACGCGGCCTATGGCGGCTGGGTCGACCGGCTGGCGCGGCTCGGCTTGCGGTCGAGCGGCCCAGTCGACCGGTTCTACTTCCGCAGCCTGTATATCCGTGAGCCCGGCGGCATCCTCTGCGAGATCGCGACCGACGGCCCCGGCTTCACGGCGGACGAGCCCGTGGAGACGATGGGTTCACGGCTGTCGTTGCCGCCCTTCCTGGAGGCGAAGCGGGCCGCGATCGAGGCGGGGTTGAAGCCGCTATAGCGGACCGGCAAGCATTGCCTCAGCCCCGACCGGAATATTTCTCCACGAACGCGTCCGCCGACAGATCGCGGATATCGCCCATCGCCGCGCGCAGCCGGTCGCGCTCCCAGTTCCACCACGCGATCCGTTCGAGCGCCTCCGCCACGGGGTCTGTAAAGCGCCGGCGCAGCACGCGGGCCGGGTTGCCGACCACGATTGTCCAGGCCGGCACGTCCTTCGTCACCACCGCCCCTGCGCCGGCCACCGCGCCGTTGCCAAGCGACACGCCGGGCAGCACGACCACGCCGTGGCCGATCCACACGTCGTGCCCGAGGCGGCAGCGAAACGAGCGCCGCCAGTCGAAGAACGCCGGGTCGTCGTCGCCCAGGCCGTAGGCGCTGCTGCGGTAGGTGAAATGGTTCATCGCCACCCGCTCGACGGGGTGGTTGCCCGGATTGATGCGGGTGTGGGCGGCGATTGAGCAGAACTTGCCGACATCGGTGTAGATGATGTCGCTGTCGTTCACGACGTAGGAGAAGTCCCCGAACGTGCATTCCGCGACCTTGGTGCGGGCGCCCACCTCGCAATAGCTGCCGAATGTCGTGTCCCGCACGCTGGCGGTGCGATGGATGTCCGGCTCGGTGCCGAGATGCTTGGCGGAGGCCGGATCCGGCGGCATCAGTTGAGGAACAGCTTGCCCGGGTTCATGATCCCGTGCGGGTCCAGCGCCGTCTTCACCGAGCGCATCACGTCCAGCACCCCCGTGCCCACTTCCTGCTCCAGGAACTCGCGCTTGCCGATGCCCACGCCGTGCTCGCCGCTGCAGCTGCCTTCCAGCGCCAGGGCGCGGGCGACGATCTTGCGGTCCAGTGACCAGGCGCGTTCCAGGCCGTCCGGACCCGGCGGCACCAGGATCACCGTATGAAAATTGCCGTCGCCGACATGGCCCACGATCGGTGCGGACAGGCCAGAGGCCTCGATGTCCGCCTTGGCGCCCAGGATCAGGTCCGCCAGGCGGCTGATCGGCACGATCGCGTCGGTCGTGACACCCTTGCAGCCCGGTTGGGAGGCGAGGGCGGCCCAATAAGCATCGTGGCGCGCCTGCCAAAGCTTGTTGCGCTGCTCGGCGCCGGTGGCCCAGCGGAAGCCGCTGGCGCCGTTCTCGGCCGCGATCTCCTGCGCCATTTCCGCCTGTTCCTTGACGCCGGCCGTGGTGCCGTCGAATTCGAAGAACAGGGTGGGGACGGCGGCGAGGCCCTCTAGCTTGGAGTAGGCGATGCAGGCGGCCATCTGCACCTCGTCCAGCAGCTCGATCCGTGCCACGGGGATGCCGGCGCCCAGCACCGTCATAACCGTCGCCAGCGCGCCGGCCAGGGTGTCGAACTGGCAAATCGCGGCGGACTGCGCCTCCGGGATGCCGTGCAAGCGCAGTTGGATCTCGGTCATGACGCCGAGCGTGCCTTCGGAGCCGATGAACAGCCGGGTCAAGTCATACCCGGTAGCCGCCTTGCGCACCCGGCCGCCGGTATTGATCACCCGGCCATCGGCGAGCACCGCGGTCAGGCCGAGCACGTTGTCCCGGATGGTGCCGTAGCGCACAGCGTTCGTGCCGCTGGCGCGGGTGGCGCACATGCCGCCCAGCGTGCACTCGCTGCCGGGATCAACGGGGAAGAACAGGCCCTGGTCCCGCAGATGGGCGTTGAGCTGCTGCCGGGTGACGCCGGCCTGCACGCGGCAATCCATGTCCGCCGCGTTCACCTGCAGCACGGCGGTCATGCGGCTGAGGTCCAGGCTGACGCCGCCGCGCACCGGTGTTACGTGGCCCTCGAGCGACGTGCCGGCGCCAAATGGCACTACGGGTACGCGGTGGGCGTGGCAAAGCGCAAGCAGGCGGGACGCTTCCTCGGTGGTGTGCAGGAAGGCGACGCCGTCCGGCAGCACCGGCGGGTTGGTGTCCTCGCCATGGCTGTGCTGCTCGCGCAGGGCGGCGTTGGTCGTCATGCGCTCGCCGAGGAACTCCCGGGCGAGGGTCATCACGGCATCCACGGGTCTGGCCATCATCTGTCTCCTTGCCGCCATCCTACCGCTTGCAATGGGCAAGGGGCTAGCCGATGCCGAGGAGCAGGCCCAAGGCGCGATTGACGGCTTGCATCGTCACCGGATCCAACCGTCCGATGACCGCGCCGACCCTACTTCGCGGCGGTGTCTGTGGCTTGTCGATCATGATGTGTGACCGGCGATCCAACCCGTTCTGTGCCGTTGCATCGACGTCGATGCGAAGCGCCGTTGCGTCCAGCAGTGTTGCCGTGATGGGGAGCAGGGTGACCGAGGCAAGATCGCTAAATCGGTCCGCCTGGATGACGAGCGCGGGGCGAGGCTTGCCCTGCTCGCCCCGCAACGAGACGGTGACCAGGTCGCCGCGCGTCAAACGGTCCAGCCAGTCCTGTCGGACAACTCGAACCATGCCTCAGCCTCGGCGCGCATGGATGCCGTTTCCGCATCGCGGATCACGCGCGCTTGCCTGCCGCACTCGGCAACGGTCATGCGGTCGTCCGGCATGCCGCGTAGCGTATCGCGTTCCTGCAACGCCCGCAGACCGGCGCGCACGACTTCGCTGGCTGACGCGTAGATCCCGGCAGTAACCTGCGCATCGATGTAACTGGCTTGTTCGACCGGCAAGCTGACTGTTCGCTTACATACGGCGGTCATCGTATAGACCTCGCTTTGGTATGATTTGATCCTACCGTCGATTTGACCGACCACCAAGCCGCGCCTAGCGTCGCATCAACCTGGAGAGGACAACCAAGGGCAATGCCGAACAAGATCAAGCAACTCTGGCAGTCCGGCGGCGCGGCCGTGAACGGCTGGCTCGCCATCCCCGATGGCTTCGCGGCCGAGACCATGGCGCAGGCCGGGTGGGATAGCGTGACGGTGGACCTGCAGCATGGCGTTCAGGACTACATGTCCATGGTCACCTGCTTTCAGGCCATGCAGGCCCACCCCGTGCTGCCAATGGTGCGGGTGCCGTGGAACGAGCCCGGCATCGTAGGCAAGGTGCTGGACGCCGGCGCCTACGGGGTGATCTGCCCCATGGTGAACACGGTCGAACAGGCACAGAACTTCGTCTCCTACTGCCGCTACCCGCCGGCGGGTGCCCGGTCCAACGGGCCGATCCGGGCAGGGATCTACGGCGTCTCCACCGGCTATCAGAAGACCGCCAACGAGGAGATTCTCTGCATCCCGATGATCGAGACGCAGCAGGCGATCGACAACCTCGAGGCGATCCTGGACGTGCCCGGCATCGACGCCGTCTATATCGGCCCGTCCGACCTCGGCTTCTCCATGGGGCTCATCCCGATTCTGGACCGCGACGAGCCGCAGATCCTGGTGGCGTACGACAAGATCATCCGCGAGACCGGCAAGCGCGGGATCGCAGCCTGCGTCCATTGCGGCACGGCGGCTTACGCCAAGCGCGCCATCGGCATGGGGTTCAAGCTGGTGACGATCAGCAACGATAGCGGCCTGCTGCTGGTCGCGGCCAAGCAGGCGGTGACCGAGGTGCGCAACCGGTGAGCACCGCGTTCATCCGTCTGCACGACAGCGACGGCGTGGTGATCGCGCGCAGCACGCTGATGGTCGGCACCCAACTGGCGCCCGGCGTCGCCACGGCCGAGCGCATCCCCGCCGGTCACAAGGCCGCCGTGCGCGCCCACGCCCAGGGCGAGGCGGTGCGGCGCTACGGCCAGGTGATCGGCATTGCCACCCAGCCGATCGCGGCCGGGACTTGGGTGCACACCCACAACATCGGCATGGGCGACTACGACCACGACTACGCCTGGGGCGTGGACAGCAAGCCGACTGCGCGCGCCAACGACCAGCGGTCGTTCCAGGGCATCCGCCGGGCAGACGGCCGGATCGCGACGCGCAACTTCATCGGCATCCTGACCAGCGTGAACTGCTCGGCGCATGTGGCCGGGCTGGTGGCGGACGCATTCCGGCGCAACCCGTTCACCGGCTATGACCCGCTGGCCGAGTTCCCCAACGTCGACGGCGTGGTGGCACTGACGCACAAGACCGGCTGCGGCATGACGGATGGAGAACCGCTGCGGCTGCTGCGCCGCACGCTGGGCGGCTACGCGCGGCACGTGAACTTCAGCCACGTCGTCGTGCTCGGGCTCGGCTGCGAGGTTAACCAGCTCGGCTCAATGATGAGCGAGATCGGCCTCGCGGAACGCGTCCGCAACATGGACATCCAGACCATGGGTGGCACCCGCAAGACGGTGGAGGCGGCGGTCGCCTTCGTGCGCGAGGTGCTGGCGGAAGCCAACGCCGTGCACCGCGAGCCCTGCCCCGCGAGCGAGCTGACCGTGGCGCTGCAATGCGGTGGCAGCGACGGCTACTCCGGCGTGTCCGCCAACCCGGCGCTGGGTGTGGCGAGCGACCTGCTGGTGGCCCAGGGCGGCACTGTGATCCTGTCCGAGACACCCGAGACCTACGGCGCCGAGCACCTGCTGACCCGGCGGGCCCGCACGCGGGAAGTGGGAGAGAAGCTGGTCGGCCTGATGCGCTGGTGGGAGGAGTACACGGCGCGGGAAGGGGCGGAGATGAACGCCAACCCGTCGCCGGGCAACAAGGCGGGCGGGCTGACCACGATCCTGGAGAAATCCCTGGGCGCGATGGCCAAGGCGGGCAGCACGGACCTGGTGGACGTCGTGCGCTACGCCGAGCCGGTGGCGGCCAAGGGGTTCGTGTTCATGGACACGCCGGGCTACGACCCGGTAGCGGCGACCGGGCAGGTGGCAGGTGGGGCGAACCTTGTCTGCTTCACCACCGGCCGCGGCAGTGTGTTCGGCTGCAAGCCCGCACCCTCCATCAAGCTGGCCACCAACACGCCGATGTACGCCCGCATGGTGGATGACATGGACATCAACTGCGGCACCATCCTGGACGGCGAGGAGAGCGTGCAGGAATGCGGCGCCCGCATCTTCGACACCATCATGCGCGTGGCCAGCGGTGAGCGGACCAAGAGCGAGGGGTTCGATTCCGGCAGTGCCGAATTCGCACCATGGATCATCGGCGCCACGATGTAGGGGGGCATGCATGCCGCCGGATCTTCGCCGCCGGCGTGCGACCAGCTGACCTCCATCGGCGTGGAAAGCCTGTTGCCGACCGCGGACTTAGGGTTCAAACGTCTATCCGACCCAGACATCCGATGGATCACCCATGAGCCGATTTGCAGTACTGGCGCTTGTCGCCCTCGCCACTTGCCTCGCATCCGCCACCGCGTTCGCGCGCCCGTATCACCGCGACTACCATCGCCACGACGACCACCGCTACGATCACTCCCGCCACGTCGTCGTCATTCGGCGCTGACCCGCCCGGCTGCTCGGCTTGAAGCTGATCAGCTGGAACCTGTTGCGCCTGACCGGGGCTAGCCTCGTCGAAGTGGCTGAGTTGGTCCGGCGGGAACGGCCGGATATCCTGCTCATGCAGGAAGCAACCCACGACATCGATCCACTACCCGGGTTAGTCGGCGGCGGCTATGCCCGCGTGCCGCTGCCCGGGCGCGTGCACGGCCTTGCGATATGGATGCCCGGCAAGCTGCCGCACGAGCCGACCGTGATGCCGCTGCCGTCCGGCACCCTGGTGCATCGGGTGGCGCAGATCATCGACCTCGGGCCGTTCACCATCGCCAACGTGCATTTGTCGCACGGCCAGTTGCTCAACCGCCGGCAGCTCCGCCGCATTGCTGCTCGGCTGCCGCATTGCGCGGCGGTGGTGGGGGACTACAACCTGGTCGGCCCCGTGCTTCTGCCGGGCTTCCACGACGCCGGGCCGCGCCGGCCGACGCACCGCATGAGCGACTTGGTGCCGCTCCGGCTCGACCGGTGCGTCACGCGCGGGCTGGTGTGCACGGAGACGCGGGTGCTGCCGCGCGGCGGGTCCGACCACAGGCCGATCACGGTGCGGCTGGCGGTCGCGGACGCACTACAGATAGGGCAGCAGCAGCCGCGTCGCCGCGTCCCGTAGCCGGGTTGGGGGTGGGCGCGCGTCCAGGTCGGCCTGCGTCAGCGCCGGGCCGCGGTGGCTCTCCATCAACTCGGACAGCGCGGCCGCGAGCGTCCGGTCATAGATCTCGACGCAGAGTTCGAAATTGAGCCGGAACGAGCGCATGTCCCAGTTGCAGCTGCCGATCAGGCTCCATTCCCCGTCCACCACCACGATCTTCGAATGGCGGAACGGCGGCGGGCAGCGCCAGATGCGCACGCCGTCGCTCAGCACGGGACCGATGTTGGCACGGCTCGCCCAGTCCACGAAGCGGTGGTCGCTGGTCTGGGGGATCACGACGTCCAGCGCCACGCCGCGCATCGCCGCCAGTGAGAGCGCCGTCATCATCCGTTCGTCCGGCAGGAAATACGGCGTCATGATCGCGATGCGCTCGCGGGCGCAAGCGATAGCTTGCAGGATGGCGAACTCGATCTTCTCGATGTCCTCGTCCGGGCCGGAATCGATCACGCGGGCCGGCGCCTGGCCGGGGCTGGGGATGTCCGGGAACCAGGCATCGCCGTCGAGCTCCCCCTCCATGGCGAAGGACCAATCCTGCACGAACGCCTCCCCCAATTGGCAGACCACCGGGCCCTCGATGCGGAAATGCGTGTCCTGCACCGGCTGCTTCGGGTGACCTGCCATGACGTTCTCATCGGCGATGTTCAGGCCGCCGGTGAAGCCCACGCATCCGTCGACCACCAGGATCTTCTTGTGCGAGCGCAGGTTCAGGAACGGCATGCGCCACGGCAGGGGCGAATGGAGGAAGCGGGCGGCCGGCACCCCGCGGCGGCGGAGGTGGTGGTAGGCGGCGGACCGCGCCCAGCCACCGCCGATCCCGTCAATCAGCACGCGGACGACGACCCCGCGCTCGTGTGCGGCGGCGAGGGCTGCGATGAACTTGCCCCCCCACTCGTCGTTGCGGAAGATGTAGGAGGACAGGCCGACGCTGCGCTTGGCGGCGGCGATGGCGGCCAGCATTGGCGGATAGCCCCCGTCGCCGTCGTGAAGCACCTGGATGCCGTTGCCGGGCAAAGTGGGCCGGCCGGTGATGCGGCCGATGCCGCGTTCCAACGGGTCGAGGTGGTCGTCATCGCCCGGGGAGGGCCAGGCAGTCCGGCCGCTGGCCCGGCGGTCCTGCGCGCGTAACAGGCGCGCCCGGCGCTGCACGCGGTTGACGCCGAACATGAAATACGTGACAGCGCCGGTGATGGGCGCGAACAAGGACAGCCCGATCCAGCCGACGGCGGACGCGACCTCCCGCTTGCGCAGCAGCACGTGCACGGTGACCGCGGCGGCGACGAGTAGACTGATGGGCAGGAAGATGTCTGCCCGGAAGCGCAGGAAGTCGAGCCAGATCGCGTTCACGCCGGGCGATATGCCGGGTTTCGTTTCAGCGGGCTAGAGTGACGGCCGGTCCCTTCCCTCTCCCTTTTCTGGAAGAGGGAGCTTAGGATCCCGTGACTGCCGGCTTATACGTGCGTGGACGGCCCTTACCCCAACCGTCTCCCGTGACGGAGGGGAGGGATACAAGGGAGAAGAACGCGATCGCCCTACGCCGCGATCAGCTTCGACCGCTGCTCGCCCAGGCCCTGGACGCCGCACTGCATCACCTGGCCGGCCTTCAGGAACACCGGCACGGGCTTGATCCCCAGGCCCACGCCCGGCGGCGTGCCGGTGGCGATGATGTCGCCGGGGTGCAGCGAGAAGAAGTGGCTGACATAGCTCACAAGGTGCTTCACGCCGAAGATCATCGTCTTGGTCGTGCCGTCCTGCATGCGCTTGCCGTCCACGTCGCACCACAAGGCCAGGTTCTGCGGGTCCGGCACCTCGTCCTTCGTCACCATCCAGGGGCCGGTCGGGCCGAACGTGTCGCAGGCCTTGCCCTTGTCCCAGGTGCCGCCGCGCTCGGACTGATACTCGCGCTCGCTCACGTCGTTGATCACGCAATAGCCGGCCACGTGCTCCATCGCCTGGTTCTCGGGCACGTAGCTGGCCTTGGTGCCGATCACGATGCCCAGCTCGACCTCCCAGTCGGTCTTCTTGGAGCCGCGCGGGATCATCACGTCATCATACGGGCCGTTATAGGCACCGAGCGACTTGAGGAACACGATCGGCTCCTTGGGGATCGCCGCCCCCGTCTCGGCCGCGTGGTCGGCGTAGTTCAGGCCGATGCAGACGAAGTTGAGCGGGCGCGCGACGCAGGCGCCGATACGGGGGGTGCCTTCGACCCGGGGCAGGCTCGCCGGGTCCACAGCGGCGAGCTTGGCCAGGCTCGCGGGGGACAGCGTGGTGCCGTCGATGTCCCGCAGATGGGCGGATAAGTCGCGGAGCGTGCCGTCGGCAGCGAGGATAGCAGGTTTTTCGGCGCCAGGGACACCTACACGAAGCAGCTTCATCGTCGTTTCCTTCTTCGGCCTAGAGCGTCCAGCCGCCGTCAATAACCACAGTCTGCCCGGTGACGAAACGGCTCTCATCGCTCGCGAGATACACGGCCAGTGCCGCGATCTCCTCCGGCGTGCCGAGCCGCCCCATTGCCTGGCGGGCGACGAAGGCCGTCCGCGCCTGCTCTATCCCGCCCGCCGCGGCCGCGTTGGCGGCGATGCGGTCGTTCAGCGACGGCGTCTGGATCGTGCCCGGGCAGATCGCGTTGCAGCGCACGCCCCGCGCCACGGTGTCGGCCGCGACGGATTTCGTCAGCCCGATCACCGCGGCCTTGGTGGTGCCGTAAATGAAGCGGTTCGGCGCGCCCTTGATAGAGGAGGCGCCGGACGAGATGTTGATGATCGATCCGCCCCCCTCCTGCAGCATGCCCGGCAGGAAGGCGCGGATGGTGCGGAACATCGAGCGCACGTTCAGGTCGAAGGCGAAGTCCCACTCCGCCTCGGTCGCATCCAGGATTGATCCCTGGTGGACGAAGCCCGCGCAGTTGAACAACACGTCCACCCGGCCCGCCTCCGTGGCGGCGGCCTCGATCCCTGCGGCGCTGGTGGCGTCCAGCCGCATCGTGCGGATGCGCTCGCCGGCGAGGTCCGCGAGCTTGGCCTCGTTGAGGTCGGTGGCGATCACGGTGGCGCCCTCGGCGGCGAAGGCCAGCGCGGTGGCGCGGCCGATGCCCTGGGCGGCGGCGGTGACGAAGCAGGTTTTTCCTTGAAGCCGGTTCATGGCGCTGACCCTATCGGTTGCGGAGAGCAGACCGTATGCCCTGACGGCGGCAAGAGGAACGGCGACAGTCGACCCGCCCGGCGTTGACACTCCCGGACACGGGGGACAGTTTTCGCCGCAACCCTGGGGAAGAGGCAACCATGGACCATCAAAACGAGAACGCGGCCAACAAGCCGCGCCGCCTGCGCAGCCGCCGCTGGTTCGACGAGCCGAACAACCCGGGCATGACGGCGCTCTACCTCGAGCGCATCATGAACTACGGCATCACCCGCGAGGAGATGCAGGGCGGCAAGCCCATCATCGGCATCGCGCAGACCGGCAGCGACATCGTGCCATGCAACCGCCCCCCCATCGAGCTGTCTAAGCGCACCCGAGACGGCATCCGCGACGCCGGCGGCATCCCGCTCGAATTCCCGGTGCACCCGCTACAGGAGACACTGAAGCGCCCAACGGCGGCGCTGGACCGCAACCTGGCCTATCTCGGCCTGGTGGAGATCCTGCACGGCTACCCGCTGGACGGCGTGGTGCTCACCACGGGATGCGACAAGACCACCCCGGCCTGCCTGATGGCGGCGGCCACGGTGAACATCCCCGCCATCGTGCTCTCCGGCGGGCCCATGCTGGACGGCTGGTGGAAAGGCCGGCTCTCCGGCTCCGGCACCATCGTGTGGGAGGCGCGCAAGCTGCTGGCCGAGGGGGAGATCGGCTACGAGGAGTTCATGAACATGGTGGCGAGCTCGGCGCCCTCGCCGGGTCACTGCAACACCATGGGAACTGCCACCAGCATGAACAGCCTGGCCGAGGCGCTCGGCATGTCGCTGCCGGGCTGTGCGGCCATCCCCGCGCCCTACCGCGAGCGCGCCTGGATGGCTTACGAGACCGGCAAGCGCGTGGTTGGGCTGGTGCACGAGAACCTGCGCCCGGGCGACATCATGACGAAGCAGGCGTTCGAGAACGCCGTGGTGGCCGCCGCCGCCCTCGGCGCCAGCAGCAACTGCCCGATCCACATGGTCGCCATCGCGCGCCACATGGGCGTGGAGCACACGCTTGACGATTGGCAGCGCCTGGGTGCGGCGATCCCGCTGCTGGTGGATTGCCAGCCGGCCGGCCGCTTCCTGGGAGAGGGTTTCCACCGCGCCGGCGGCGTGTCCGCGGTGATGAAGGAATTGCTGGACGCGGGCAAGCTGCACCCCGGCGTGCGCACGGTGACCGGCAAGACGCTCGCCGAGGACCTCGCCCCGGTCAAGGAGCCGGACCGCGAGGTCATCCGCGCCTACGAGACACCGCTGAAGCCCGCGGCCGGCTACGTGGTGATGAGTGGCAACCTGTTCGACAGCGCCGTGATGAAGACCAGCGTGATCGACCCGGCGTTCCGCGCCCGCTACCTCTCGGACCCGGCGCACCCCAACGTGTTCCTGGGCAAGGCCGTCGTATTCGAGGGTCCGGAGGACTACCACGCCCGCATCGAGGACCCGTCGCTGGGCGTAGACGAGCACACGCTGCTGGTGATCCGCAACTGCGGCCCGGTCGGCTACCCCGGCGGCGCCGAGGTGGTGAACATGCAGCCCCCGGCCGCCCTGCTGAAGCGCGGGATCGACGCCCTGCCCACCATGGGCGACGGCCGCCAATCCGGCACCTCCGGCAGCCCCTCCATCCTCAACGTCTCGCCGGAAGCGGCGGTGGGCGGCGGGCTCGCTTTGCTGCAAACGGGCGACCCGGTGCGCATCGACCTGAACACCCGCAAGGTGGACGTGCTGATCCCCGACGCCGAGTTGGCGCAACGCCGCGCGGAGTGGGTGCCGCCGAAGCTCGACAACAAGACCCCGTGGCAGGAGATCCACCGCGCGACGGTGGGCCAGCAGGGCACGGGCGCGTGCCTGGAGATGGCGACGCTGTATCTCGACATCATCGAAACGCGGGGGGAGTCGCGGGACAACCATTGATCGCCAAAGGTCGGTTGGCCGTTCACGACTCCAATGCCGTATGGTGGGACGCCAAAGCGCGTCCCGCCCTTCAGGATGGACAGCCCGTGCTGTCAGCTTTCGTCATCGTCCAGGAAGAACTGGTCCGCGTCCTCGTCGTAACTGTACAGCTCCGCATAGCGGCCCCAGCTGATCACCGTGCGCATCGTGTCCTCGGCGTAGTCGGGGCTCATCTTGTCCTCCAGCTCGTCGCGGAAGCGCACGGCGGAGGCGCGGTGGTTCCAGCGCTCGTCCAGCACCTGGCGGATCTGCGCCACCAGCGGGACGTGCGCGCGCAGGGCGGCGGCGAACAGCGCCTTGCGCGGATCGGTATCCGCCGCGACGAACTGGCGGCCGGTGTCGCTCACCACCAGGTCGCCATCGGCCAGCGTGCCGAGGCGCAGCAGCTGCAACGCCTCACCGATCGGCAGCAACTCGTCCGCTTCCAGCTGCAAGTCGTCGGCCAGGGCCGGCAAGTCGGCACGGCCATTATAGGGTGGGGCTGCCAGTGCCTCCAGCAGCCCCGCCATGATGTTGGTGGACACGGGATGCAGCGCCGTAGACGCGGTCACCGCCTGCGGGGTGGAGCGGGCAGAGGCGCGCTTGGTCATCAACGCGTAAATGTCGTCCACCAGCTGCCGGAACGCTGGGGCCAGGCGGTCGCGCGGGTGGGGGAAGGGCACGGCCAGCTCGCTGGCGACGCGGCCGGGGTTGGAGCTGAACACGAGCACGCGGTCGCACATCAGCACCGCCTCCTCGATGTTGTGCGTGACCATGAGCACGGATTTGATCGGCAGCTTGCCATCCATCCACAGGTCGATCAGGTCCGTGCGCAGCGTCTCCGCGGTCAGCACGTCCAAGGCGGAGAACGGTTCGTCCATCAGCAGCAGGTCGGGGTGTACCACCAGGGCGCGCGCCAGGCCGACGCGCTGGCGCATGCCGCCGGACAGCTCCTTGGGGTAGGCGCTCTCGTAGCCGCCGAGCCCGATCAGGTCGATGGCGTCCTCGGCCCGCTTCTCGCGCTCCGCCTTGGCGACGCCCTGCGCCTCCAGCCCCAGCTCCACGTTCTCCTGCACCGTCAGCCAGGGGAACAGGGCGAAGGACTGGAACACCATCGCCACGCCCTCCGCCGGGCCGTTCAGCTGGGCCCCCCGCCATTGCACGCTGCCGGCCGTCGGGTGCAGCAGGCCGGAGACGATGCGCAGCAGGGTGGACTTGCCAGAGCCGGAGCGGCCGAGCAGGCCCACGATCTCGCCGGCGCGCAGCGTGAGGTCCACGTTGTCCAGCACCAGCAGGTCGGCCGAGCTGTCCTTGTGATAGGATTGCCGAACCCCCCGCACTTCGAGGATGTTGGCCACGATCGTGGTGGGCAGGGGGGTGTCCATGGCGCTTACGCCTCAGCTGAAGGTGAAACGGCGGGCTGCGTAGGCATACATCGGCCGCCATACGACGCGGTTGAACAGCAGTACGAACATGCTCATCACCGCGACGCCCAGCACGACCTTGGGCGTGCCGTTGTCGTCGGCGCTGGCTTGGGCGATGTAGGCGCCGAGGCCGTGCGCGCTGATATGGTCCTGCCCCCAACTGGCGACCTCCGACACGATGGCCGCGTTCCAGGCGCCGCCGGAAGCTGTGATCGCCCCCGTGATGTAGTAGGAGAAGATGCCCGGCAGGATCACCCGGCGCCACCAG